>PFDR01000088.1 GCA_002772545.1 Candidatus Peregrinibacteria bacterium CG10_big_fil_rev_8_21_14_0_10_49_10
GTCCTTCAAATTGTAAACTTTGCGGAAATGGCGTCGTGGATGCAGGGGAAGAATGCGATAGTACAGATGGTTGCAGTGCGGATTGTAAGCAGGGGTGCAGAAGCAACGAATGCTCCGGAGAGTGTTGCAATTGCGGTGGTGATGCCTGCAGTTCTTGTCAGTGTAATTACAGAGCTTTCCCGCCTCCTGTAGATCCGGTAAGCGGGCAGGTTCCCAGTATGGCAGAATCCTGCGGACCTCCTACCTGTCCTGTTTGTAGTGATGATATGTGCGGCAATAGTTGTTGCGGCTGTGATGGAGATGCATGCAGAAGCTGCAAATGCCGCAATCCCGGTAACGAGGCTACTGCTTGTGAGCAGCCAGGTGGAGACTGTTTTGTGTGTCCCACCACCGGTGCAGGATCCTGTAATGCGGAGAATGGTTGTTGTGGCGGCTGCAGCACTACGCAGAGCCCCAATCCCTGTGCAGAGTGCCAGTGTCTGCACCCAGATGATCCCTCTGCCTGCCCCAGTGCACAGCAGGGAGATGTGTGTTTTGTGTGTCCCACCACCGGTGCAGGCTCATGTGATGCAGCGAATGGTTGTTGTGGCGGGTGCAGTAACACATGCACTACTTGTCGCTGTGAAAATCCAGGGGATCAGAATAATGACGGAGTGCCCGATGCTGCCACCTGCGATGCAGCTCCCAATGGTGCCTGCTTTGAGTGCACGCTCAGCGCCAACCGTTGCCAACTGCAAATGTGCAGTGGCTTTGATGCAAATAACTGTTCCTGTACGGGCTGCAATGAATGCAGCCGTCATACACAGCCTTCCTGTGCTGCTGTGCAGGCATGTTGTTTCCGAAACTGCCATGCGTACATAGAGGGGTCTACTACGGTAGATGCAAACGGGGAATTATTTTCCACCTGCCGTTGTGACTTCAGTATAGAAACCTGTAACCAAAATACTTCTTCGCAGCAAAATAATCCTGCAGGAGGAGCTGGTGGTGGCGGTGGTTCTACGTCCGGAGGAGGTTCCAGTAGTCGTGCTTCTTTTTCATCTCGTCTTTCTTCCCAGTCTCTTTCCGTTTCTTCCGCACTTTCCTCCCGATCATTTTCTGTTCCTTCTTTCAGCTCAACTTCATTTTCCATTTCTGTTTCCTCCTTTTCGTCTTCGGGAAGTTCTTCCTCTTTTTCTTTCTCTTTCCCTTCTTCCCAATCCAGCTGTCCGCTGTGTGCGTACGCTTGTTCACAGTCGAGCATCTCTGTGCCAAGCGGTGGGTCGCAGCCCCCCGACTGGCAAAGGCTGTGTGCTGAGTGCTTACAGCAATGCAGGAGCCAGTCTTCCCGGTCTTCTGCTCTTTCATCCTTCTCTTCCAGTTCGTCTCGGAGTTCTTCAGCTATTTCTCCTTCTTCATCATCAAGATCTTCCCTCTCCTTTTCCTTTCCGTCTTCACAATCTTCCGTTTTTTCTCTTTCGCTACCTTCCTCACACTTCTCCTCTCTCTCTTTTTCTTTCCCTGTTTCCTTCTCTTCTTTCCTCTCCATTCCTTCTTCAGCGTTTTTCATTTCTTCTCAGTCTTCTGCGGCACACTCTTCACTTCTTTCGGCAGCTTCCTCTTTTTCTTTCTCTTTCCCTTCTTCCCAATCCAGCTGTCCGCTGTGCGCGTACTATTGTTCACAGTCGAGCATCTCTGTGCCAAGCGGTGGGTCGCAGCCCCCCGACTGGCAAAGGTTGTGTGCTGAGTGCTTACAGCAATGCAGGAGCCAGTCTTCCCGGTCTTCTGCTCTTTCATCCTTCTCTTCCAGTTCGTCTCGGAGTTCTTCATCACTCTTATCATCTTCACAGGCTTCTTCTTTTTCCTTTAGTTTCTCGTTCCCGTCTTCTCAGAGTTCAAATTCCAGTTCGTCTTCGTTCTCCTTCTCCTTCTCCATTCCTTCCTCCCAGGCCTCTTCTGCAGCACAAAGCACTACGTCCTCACTTCACTCAGCCGCACCCGAGTCCAGTTCCCTAAGCCAGGGAACATCCTCCGCTCTTTCTGTGTCTTCCGCACCGGTTTCGTTTTCCAGTTTCTCATCCCTGCAGGCATCTGTTCCTTCTTCCTCCCTGTCCTCTTCTTTCTCCTTCTCCTTTAGCTTCCCGTCTTCCTCTTCAATCCAAAGCATTTCCAGTGCCTCTTCCGCATTCTCTTTCTCCTTCTCGCTGCCATCCCTCTCTTCCTCATCATCTTTCTCGCTACCATCCCTCTCTTCCTCTTCCTCTTTCTCTTTCACCTTCCCATCTTCTCTCTCCTCTGCGATCCTTCCATCTTCTGTGTCTTCTTTCTCCTCTCTCTCTTCT
>PFDR01000083.1 GCA_002772545.1 Candidatus Peregrinibacteria bacterium CG10_big_fil_rev_8_21_14_0_10_49_10
GCCCCTCTCCCGACTGTCAACACTCGTGATACTCAGATCATACTTAGATTTTCTTTGGTAGAGTGGGAGAGGGGTTGGGGTGAGGGGTTCACTCTTGTGAACCTCACCCAAATCTGCTACAATACTTTGATATTTCTCCTTATAAGAAGAAGTACCACACAAACATTCAAATTTTCACATGTCACCAAGTGCAAGCACCGGCACAGATAACCGGCAGATGGCTGAGCAGATCTACGATATGCTCATGGGAGACATAGAACCCGATCTTCTACTGGCTAACATCCCGGGACTCGACGAAAAATACAAAGGCGAAACCGATGCCGAGCACAAGGCGCGGATGAAAAAATACAAGGACGCCTACGAAAAATTCGATGTGGAACTTGCGGAGTTCATGGGAAAAGTAAAACAGGAAACACGGGAGAACAAACGTAATGCACTCAAAGAAAAAGAGCAGGTATCTCGGGAGGAAGAGTCAGACAAAATTGCTGACATTGAATCTGCGTTTACATAAAACTCCTTTCTTCTTTTTTCACCCTTCTTCACTTTTTTCCTTCTAGAGCTATGGAGCACGTACACACATTTTACTTCCCGGATTCCTCTTCAAACAAAGAACGAAGGTTCTTGTTTGATACCCTGGATGGACCAACTACTCCAGGTCAAAAGGAACCGAAGATTGAGTTACCCGGTGAAGATACGGATTCCAGTAGTCTTGAAACAGATGATCTGGACGTGGAAGTGGGTGAACAAACCGGAGAGAAGGTTACTTTGCTTGCAGAGGTTGATTCAGAGGCACTGGAAGCAGTTGCGGAAAAGAAGAGGGCTGAAGAGGAAAAAGCTGCACTGGAGAGGGAGGCAGCAAAAATTAAAGCTGAAGAAGAAGCTATACAGAGAGAAGAAGCAGAGCTTGCTCAAAAAGAAGCTGAACTTAAGGCACAGGAAAGGAGGGGCTCAGCTCCTTCCTATACACCGGAATCCATCGAAACCTATCTCGATGGCAGAACATTAGTCAGCCAACTCTCCAAAGATGGGACTGGCAAAGTGGAAGAAGCCTATATAGAGCGTAAGGATTCCGATTGGAAGAATGCCAGGATTCTTGATCCTGCAAATGCATTGGAGGGCTTGGAACCCGGAAACTACACACTGGTAAAAGTTATCGACGACAATGGCGGAAGG
Organism: Candidatus Peregrinibacteria bacterium CG10_big_fil_rev_8_21_14_0_10_49_10; assembly: GCA_002772545.1. GTDB lineage: Bacteria > Patescibacteriota > Gracilibacteria > Peribacterales > Peribacteraceae > GWB1-54-5. Next base: position 1,174 of record PFDR01000083.1, read on the forward strand.
GAAACGGTCGATGTTACTGTCGATGAAAAGGGGCAAGTGAATGAAATTGCCACAAAGCAATTCGAGAAAACAAAGGATGGACAATGGCAGGAAAAAGCCTCCAAGGCAGAAGTAGAAGAGATGAAGAAAACTGATAAAAAGTCTGGTGGTCTCATCGAGCGAGCGGAAAAATTGGCAGAGGAGGAGCAGAAATTAGATGAGAATATTGCAAAAATTGAAGCCGAGCAAAAAGCCGTGAAAAAGGCAGAAGCCGATAAAGGAGGAGATCTCGACATTGCTCCCGGCATGACTCCCGAGGAATCACTGGAAGAGGAGAATAAAGAAATCACCGGTGTATTTGGCGAAGAGCGGGTAATAGCACTACTGTCAAAGTTAAATACTCTAAATAAAAGAGATTTAAAAGAGATGAGCGACGAGATTCGTGCAAAAGTGAAAGAAGCACAGAAACAGAATCCGGACATTTCCGACTACAATGCCAAGGCATGGGTTGGCCAGACATTTGGCGAAGATATTGCCGAGGAGGTTTACAAGGATACCGCTCCGGAACAAGAGCCAGAAAAGAGTATCATTCAAAAGACAAAAGAGTTGAAGAAGAAAGAAGAAGAAGTGGATAAGATGTTTGCTCAATTAAAAGAAGAGACCAAGAAAAAGTCTCCCAAGTCTGTTGTTGTGGAATCTCAAGAATCCGAAGACGTACTCAGGGAATTGACAACTGCATACATTGATCCCCTCACAAAGAGTTCACGCATGAATGCTGCCACAGAGAAAACAAAAAATCTGAGTCTTGCCTTCAAGAATGCAACTCCTGAACAGAGAGAAGCAGCAAGAGATGACCTCCAGAAGCATATTGATACTATTGCCAAGAGAGGGCTTTCCAGTCGTCAGCTAGATTCGTATCTCAATACCAAAGGAGTAAAAATCAGCCCTGCCCTTGCCGTGCGCAATGGCAAGGTCTACACGGCGAAAGAGGCAAAGACTATTGAGGAACAGAGCACATTTGTAAAAGCAACAGAAGCCAATCCTGAAATTGCGCAGGAGGTAGCTCTGTTTAGCACGCCCGAAGGTCCGCTCACGGTCGAGAAGCCCTCACAGGCAGAAGAAGTAGGTGGCACTCCTAAGCAGGTTGCAGAAATTCAGCTGAGTACGTACCTCGAAAAGCTAACAAGCACAGCAAAGGCCGTAAAAGATGGTGCGCTTAAGGGTACGTGGAATGTGGACGGCATTAAAAAAGCGCTTGCAGGGTACGCACAGTACCTCGATCCGGAGCAGGTGGAGAGCATTGTGCAAAAGACCGGAGCCAAAGAGGCTTTAGATGCAGTCGGTCCGGATTTGGCACAGGTTGCCGTGACCAGTATTTTACCGACATCAGAAGCAAAACCTAAGAAAGAGCAACCCAAGGAGGAAGAGAAACCCAAGGAGGAAGGGAAACCCAAGGAGGTAGGGAAACCCAAGGAGGTAGGGAAACCCAAGGAGGAAGAGCAACCAACGCCATCTATCGAACAACTCCTCAAACCCGCAGAAGCAGCCCGCGATGCATTTGTAAATGCATGGAACGAGAAATCAAAAGCGGCACCTGAAGCAAAAGATTTGTTAGAGAAAAGCTACAGTGCAGTTAAGAAAGCTTTGGAAAAAGTTTTGGGAGAAAAAGGTGCAAAAACAATGGATCAACAGCAGCTTGAAACTTGGCTCAATGCAAGCGGTTCTGCTTTAGAAGGTCTTCCAAATCGGAAAATTACCTACAATACACAAACAGGAGAAGTAGACATCGGTTTACCAAGAATAGAGAGGGCTTCCGAAGCACTGCCCAAGGCCCTTACAGATCTTACGCCACTGCGCGAAGCATTGGTTACAGCTCTCAAAAATGTGGGTGCAGAAGGGTACGGCGATGAACTCAAAGCTCTGCAAGATGCACTGAAGGGACTCGGCGATAAGGCAAAGGAGGGGCAGAAAAAGCAGTTTGTGGAAGAAATAAACACTGCAGACTTAGGGTACAAAGTGACGTATGAGAATGCAGTTATAAAGGTAGAAGCCAAAGAAGCCAAGGAGCAACTCACCGGCTGGCAGAAGATTATGCAGCTCCTGGAGGCGATTTTGAAGCTCCTCTTAGAAGAAAAAGGACTCGAATACAAAGATGGCAAGTTTGTAGCTACAAGAGAAAAAACAACAGTTACCACACAGTCGCTTGCACGTCCCTCTTCTCCGGAGAGCGGTTCAGAATTCATGAATTTCTACAGGGGACAACTCGTAAGGCTGAATAGTGAGGAGCAGCGGTTACAAGGATCGCTTAGTGCACTGAAGGAAAAAATAGGGAAATTAGATAAGACTGACCAAAATTATCAGACAACAGTTCAAACATTGAAAAAGCAAATGCAGCAAACGGAGCAGCAACTTCTACAGGTACGACGGGAAAAGAAAGTCACGGAGTATGTTCTACATGAAGCCAAGCAATTCGGTGGCCAGGTACGCAGCGACCGTGAATTACTCACAGGGCTTCTCAGGAAAAGCCTCGCTGATTTTGGAGCTTCGGATGTAGATGTACAAAGCACGGATGGGGGATTCAGTATGTGCGTTCCACTGAATTCACCTTCTCAAGACACTGTTCGCAGCAAGGCGTTTACAGATTACCTAAAAGAACTGGAACGGCGTTCACCTGTTCTCAGATACAGCTACACGAACGGGCCGGAAGGCACCGTCATAGATTTTGATGCCTATAATAAAGATGTCACATTCCGCCACAAGGACCTCGAGTATAACCGAAGTACCGGTAGGTTGGAGAGATCCGCAACAACCGTTGGTGGGCCCGCTTCAGTACAACGAATGGAACGGCCTGTATCGCAAGTAGCAGATCAATTTGCTGCTGTTGATACTACTAAGATCAGCACAGGAGATGAAGAAGGAGCAAGTGCTCAGCCAAAAGAAAAGAAGACCCGAAAACATTTTTGGCAGCTTTGGCGTCCAAAAAAAGATAAGGAGAATTAGTCGTTAATTCCGGATCAGGAACACCAGCGTAAGAACCTGAGCCGCACCCCTCCGTCGGTGCGGCTTCTTCGTCGGTGCGGCTTCTTCGTCGGTGCGGCTTCTTCGTCGGTGCGGCTTCTTCGTCGGTGCGGCTTCTTCGTCGGTGCGGCTTCTTCGTCGGTGCGGCTGTGGAGTTCAGACAAAGGGGCGTGGCAGTGAGAAAGCCTGGCAACCCCCTCAAAATTCTGCTATAATACTAAGATTCCTCGCAATTTCTTCCTCACTCATGGAGAATCCCAAAACACATTCCTTCCCCGCACGTTTCTCCGGTCAGGAGAGCAGACCCGTGTTCATGAGCGCGGAGGTTCCCGAGGGGCCTGAAGGAGGAGATAAAACAGAGGTTCCTAAGGCAGTGTCGGAGCTGGCGATGGGAAGGGTGGATAATTTGGAGACTCGCGTGAGTGAATTAGATACCAAAGCAATCCGAAGTGTTGCGGAGAAATCTAGAGCTGGGGAAAAAGAGGAGATGGCACATTCGGAAAATGTGGATGCAAAAAGGAATTTGGAATTCCTAAAAACTTTTGTAGAGAAAAACAGAAGGCTACAGGAATTTGTAAAGAACCCGGAGGTTCAGGAGGCTTCCATCACAAATGATCGAAGCGTGAAGGTAGGACTCGACAAGCTCCCCCTCCCACAGAAACAAGAATTTAGGGAGTGGTTGCAAGCTCAAATGAGCAATGCGCGGAGTGCACCTGTAGACGTGCAAAAACCGAAAGCGGGGGAGAAAATAAACGAAGAAATGCCAAAAATACAATCCAGTGAGCAGCTGGTGGAAGCAGGGCAGAAGAAAGAAGGAAAAAAATGGTGGCAATTTTGGAAGAAAAAGCTAAAAAATGGGGAGCCAGAAACAGCTACAGAAAATGTCACAGGATCCGGCGCAGCCAAACTACCAGAGTCTGACAAGGTGAAAGATGAAGGAACAGCTAATAAAGAGAACGCCAATGAAATAGCAGAGGAGAGAAAGAAAGCCATAGTAGACCTGCGGTGGAAACTTATTCCTCCCCTAGAAAATGTCAGCGATGCGGAAGCGGTATGTGATGTTCTCAAAAAGAACAAACAGGAGTTCGATGGTTACACCGCTCAGGAAGTAGAGTTTTTCCTGGAAGGCATAAACACCGTACTCAAAGACCAGGGCAAAAAAATAGAATGGGATGTGTCTGCAAAGGAGTTTCGTGTTAAGGGAACGGAACAAGGGGCAAAACAAAAGGAGCCAGCTTCATCTGAAGAAGCAAAGCCCAATCAGGGAGAAACTGCATCCGGACAAAAGGAAGAAGAAAAACATTCTTTTGCGCAGGAGCTCGTAAAGTTCCTCATGGAACTCTTTGAGGGAATCATGAAGGGTCAGGGTCTCGCATTCGGGCAGGACGGGCGGCTCCGCAGGCAGGGCACCGACCCGTCGCAGCCGTCGGGAGAGACACTGGGGGGGCGGAGCGGTCCCGAAGGCGGAGCAGAAAGGCAGCAGATCGAAGGGCTGTTGCAGACGCTGAAGGCGCAGGAAAAGGACGCGAAGGATGCATACGAAGCGTGCAAGGCCAAAATCAAGGCTGTGCCCCGGAAAGGCGTGGAAAATCGCGGCGAGATTTTACGGGAGCTTCGGAGTGAGGAGGTCGTGTTGCTTGACCGATACAGGGCCGCCAAAGCGGCGGTGAAGAGGGTGGAGGCCAGGCTCCGCGGTGCGGGGGAAGACCGGCAGAAAGAACAGTACGCGAGCGAATACAATGCGAGGCAATTGCAGCGCTTCTTCGGAGAACACGGTGTGCGCGGTGTCGGCGTTACGACGCTGGACGGAGGAGCCGTCCGTGTCCACGTGCCCCGGACCTCCGCCCAGTGGGGCATTTTCCACGACGGGACGGTCGAGAGAGAACTTATGAGCATACAAGACAGGCGGTATGACGGTGATGCGGAAGGTGGTGAACCGATTGTCACCTACAGTCGTTTTACGAATGAGGACGGCAGTGAGACGGTCGATTTCCGCCCCTACCGCGAAGACGTGTCTTTCCTGGATGCGAAGGATCTGGAGTACAACGTCACGGACAAGAACAGGTTGCGTATGTTGCAGGGAAGGAGCAGGGAGGAAAGGGCTCGTGAGGCCATAGTCGCCCGGAATAGGGCTGCTGAGTCCAGGGAACGATCGGCATCGGCAATTCTCGGTGCAGACCCACGGCTCCAGCAGCTGCTAGGGGCAGAGAAAATCATCTATCAGAATGCTGCACAGCGTTTGCACGAGGCAAGAGATTATGGTTCCTCTCCAAGTAGTTATCGCCGAAATCTCCTCAACACACCGGAGAGCATGTACACCGATTTCGATTATCAGCAAATGGGGGAAGCCCGTCTTATGGCTGCAAACAGGATCGATAAGTTTGTGGAAAGCGGCCAGGTAACAGCAGAGGAAGCAAACTCCTACCTGCGTGATAACTTCGGCCTTACCTACGATCGCGTACAGGAAAGGGGCCCGAGGCCGAGGGGTTTTTGGGGGTGGGTAAGAGGAGGGAAAAAGGAAGAGAGGGGAGAAATCGGAAAAGTATAAATCTGCGTAAGAGGTCTATAGGAGAATCCTCTAGGCGGTTTTTTATACACCAGCGCACATTGCCTTTCCGTGCGTCATCTACGTCATCTGCCTTTCAGACAAAGGGTTGTTCTTGAGCGAAGGAACTCGGGATGGTACCATCTCCCTCCCATGGCAAAAGACACCAGCCCACCGGCGACCAAAAAGGACATTTCCATGCTCATGGAGGAGTTTGGGAAGATGAACGATGCACAGGAGCGGTGGAAGGGAGAACTCGAAGACAAAATGGATCGGTGGAAGGAAGAACTGCGCGAAGATCAAAAACGATGGAAGGAAGAGATGAAAAGCCACTTCGATGTTGTTGCCGAGAACATTGTCCATGACTTCGCCTCGGCGAACAGGGAGGAAATAGATGTCCTTAAAGACAGGAGCAAGGTGCATGAGAAGAGGATCGTACGGTTGGAACGCAGCGTGGGTCTTGTTGCGGGGTAAAGCAGACGGTTTGCAGGTTGCCTCGTTGCGCAAAGTGGTACCGGCCTGTACTCTCCTCCCAACGCAAATGCCATCATTGATGCTCCAGGACGGCACCCAATTCGAAGGCGAATCCTTCGGTGCTGCTATTGATTACGATGGTCCCAAAGTAGAGCGAGCTCACTTCGGGACAGGTGAAGTGGTTTTTAACACAGGTATGGCGGGTTACGTGGAGAGCCTTACGGATCCCAGTTACAGGGGCCAGATCCTTGTTTTTACTTACCCGCTCATAGGGAACTACGGTGTGCCGAGTGCCGAAAAGAACGCATGGGGATTTTCCAAAAATTTTGAGAGCGAAGCCATTCATGTGCGTGGTGTGATTGTTTCACAGGTAAGTGAGCACTACAGCCATCAGGCAGCGGTCAGTTCGCTTCAGAACTGGATGGAGCACCACAACATTCCCGGTCTTACCGGAGTAGATACCCGTGCTCTTACCAAGAAACTGCGGGAGCACGGGGTCATGCTCGGGCGCATTTCACCGGAGCCGCACCCCTCCGTGGGTGCGGTGGGGGGTGACGTGGGTGCGGTGGCGGGTGACGTGGGTGCGGTGGGGGGCCATGCGTCCGACATCCCTGATCCCAACGAAGAAAACCTCGTTGCGCAGGTAAGTTGCAAAGAAGTAATCACCTACGAACCCAAGCCGCACCCCTCCGTGGGTGCGGTGGAAGGCGTGGGTGCGGTGGGGGGTGACGTGGGTGCGGTGGAAGGCGTGGGTGCGGTGGAAGGCGTGAGTGCGATCGCATATCCCACCGTCGCAGTCTTTGATTGCGGTATGAAAAACAACATCCTCCGGAGCTTACTTAAGAGGGGAGTACGGGTGCATCGCGTACCATGGGATTTTGATCTGGATGCAAGTGATCTCAGCTACGACGCTGTCTGCATTAGTAATGGTCCCGGTGACCCCAAACAGTGTACAGCCACCATCACACAAATTCAGAAGGCATTGGGAAAGAACAAAACAACCTTTGGTATTTGTCTGGGGAATCAACTTCTGGCTCTTGCCATTGGCGGAGATACCTACAAGCTCAAGTACGGGCACCGCGGAGTGAATCAGCCGTGTTTGGAGGAGGGGACAGATCGTTGCATCATCACATCCCAGAACCATGGGTTTGCCGTAGAGGAAAAACTTCCGGGCGGTTGGAAGCCGTGGTTCCGCAATGCAAATGACCGGACCATAGAAGGCATAAAGCACGACTCCGGAAACTTCTTTTCCGTGCAGTTCCATCCCGAAGCCGCACCCGGCCCGGAGGATGCGAATTATTTGTTTGATGTATTCGTGAACGCTCTCAGGTAGGTTCTTTGGATGCTTTTAGAACATGGTTACATGGATACATGGATACATGGTTACATGGTTGCTAAAGAGACTCGGAGGTATATGATTCTTAACTTATGACTACCACTTTTCCTCCGAAGAAATTCATGCAACTGAATGACGTGGGAGCATATATCATTGCCTTCCATCTCAGTAATTACATTTGGGATATTGTTCTGGAATGGGATTTCTTTACCAAAGATACCATCGGCAAACAATTTACAAGGGCAGTAGATTCCATCTCTGCGAATATAGCTGAAGGCTTTGGGCGCTATTCGAAAGCAGATAGAATCAAGTTCTACAGATACAGCTTTGGATCGTTGAAGGAATCCTTGGACTGGAATGAAAAGGCAAAATGCAGAAAACTAATCTCAAATAAAGAATACAATCATATTTTCACAGAACTTCAAAAGCTTCCCCGGGAGATTAATTCTCTCATTCAATACACAAAGACAAAACTACGAGTGTAATACAGAAGCACCCTGCGTAACGCTCTGCGAACCATGTAACCATGTATCCATGTATCCATGTGACCATGTATCCATGTATCCATGTATCCATGTTCCAGGTTCGCAAAGAACAAAGAAGGGTCTAGATGAACCCCTCCACATGCACCTTCTCCTTCTTCATTCCCCATTCCTCCATTGCAGTTTTTTTTACCGCCTCGGCCATGGCGGGATTTCCGCATATGTACAGGTGTGTCGAGGAAATACCATCAATGGTTGCCGCTATGGCGTCCTGCACAAATCCACATTGCCCGTGCCAGTTTTGGCTTCCGTTGCTCAGCACGGGTACAAATGTGAACCAGTCGTTCTGTGCGTCCATTTTTTCCAGATATTCCTTCCAGAAGATGTCCTCCTCTTTGTAGTTTCCAAAAAAGAGATGGGTGTTCCTGATGGATGCTGTTTCCATCATGGTGAGGAGATGTGAGCGAAAAGGGGCAATGCCTGTTCCTGTGCAGACCATGAGTATGTCCTCAGGGGAGTCCTGCAGGAAAAACCGTCCAAAGGGTCCCTGCATGTGTACGGTATCTCCTTCTTTCAGCGACTCCGCTACCCATCTGCTTGCGCGTCCTCCTGCCATCACTTTTATCACGAACAGGAGCTTTGCTTCGTGTGGGGCAGAGGCAATGGAATAGGCGCGTGGTTGTGTGTCTACCGGATTCTCCGGCAGAGGTACCTGAAACAGAACGAATTGTCCGGCTTCAAATGTAAAACCCTCGGGCTTCTCAAATTCTATTTCGTAGACGTCATGCGTAATGTTCACATTTTTTATACAACAAGTTTCGTACGTGGGCGTGGGCATAGGCCTAGGGTAGCAAATGAGAAATACATCTACCAGCGCTCGTTACAATGTGCGCGTACCGAGACATACCCGGTAACGAGCGAACGAGTAAAGAAATAGTATCAAGGAAGAATCAGTTCCCCGTTCTCAATCCTCTGCAATACCTTCGGGTACCATCGCTTTTCCAGCTCCTGTACTTTTTCCTGCAACGTTTCCAGTGTGTCGCCTGGATTTATCGAACAATTTTTTTGTTCAAGTATGGTGCCGGTATCTACGCCTTCATCTACCAAATGGATGGTAATCCCGGATTCCTTTTCCGCTGCGGCAAGAACAGCTTCATGCACGTGTGAGCCATACATGCCTTTTCCTCCGTACCTGGGGAGCAGAGCAGGGTGTACATTCACTATTCTGCTCTTCCACTGCTGAATAAACCACGGGCTGAAAATGAACATCCACCCGAGTGCAGCGAGCACTTTTGGCTCGTCTTCATCCTGTCCAAAAAGCTCAAAAATAGCTTTTTGAAGCCGTTTATCGTACATTTCCCGGTCTTCATCTTCTCTGGTTTCTACAACGGAGTAGGGGAGACCTGCCCTCTTTGCTTTTTCGATGCATCCACGATCCGGTCGGTCGGTTACAAGTCCTTTACAAGTAGCCGTAAGGCTCCCCTCCGCTATACGGTCGAGGACAGCTTGGAACGTCGTGCCGCGTGAGGAGGAGAGAACTACAAATTTCATAGACCGTAACGAATGGATAATTGATAGTTGATAATGAAGATTCAAGTACTCAATACATACGTGTTGAGATGCTTACATATGTAGTCATTTTATTATCTATTATCCATTATCAATTATCAATTCAGGTCAAAGAATTCAAATTTTCAAATACACCCTGGAACATATCTTCATTTCGCTCAATCCCCGGCACCCACCCGCAAAAATCGGAGAGGGAAAGTCCGTGTTCCCGCAGAATGACCGCAGGAGTAGATTGATCTGCATTTCCCATAAGAAAGTTCGCTGCAGTGGCGAGCTGGTCTGCAGTGGCCTCGTGCGTCATGGTCAGTTTGTGACCAAAAAGATCAGGTTTTCCTATTTGGCTCAGCAGGGGATCTATGCCACAGGTACAAAGAGCCAGGGCAGTCACACCCAGGCGGCCCGGGCGACAGCAGGAGTCGGTAAGAATCACAGCAATGTGTTTGCCGCTAATTTTTTGAAGCTCATCCTGCATATTTTGGACGGTGGCTACGGGGTCCTTGGGCCAGCCGATGGCGAAGCCTTCACCTATATTTGACTCATCCAGTCCTGCGTTTACAGCGAGAATGCTACCTTCGGAGAGCCCATCGGGCTGTAGGTCACAGAGCATGGCGAGCGGACAACTGCTCACGACTATGCCATGCATCCGTTCCGTTTCATCCAGCACGGCCTGGCGGAAGGCAGGGGACCGGCCGCATCGTTCTGCCCAGTCTGTAGCTTCTGCTGTTATGGCAACCTGCGAGAGGTCTATGGCAGCTCCTTCGCAGACAGCGCATGCCTTGGCAGAAACGGCGACAATGTCTCCATTTTGCAGATCACACTCCTTTGCTATAGTTTGCGCAATAAAATCTCCTTTCCGGAGGATGCCGGTGCGGATGGGGAGGAAGTACATGTATTGCCAGTATGAATTGAAAATTGAACATTGAAAATGAAATGAAAATGAAAAATTGGAAATTTTCTCAAAATCCTGTCATTTCGCATTGGCAACACAAAAGGCTACACTGAATACCAGCTGTATCTTCATACTCGGTTTCCTTGGATTTCTCCTTAGAGAATTTACTTCTATGAACCGTTCCCGACTTATAACTGCGCTCAGCCTTTTCCTTCTTGTGGGGGCAGTTGTTTTTTTGGGGGATAGAGGAAAAGAGAGGCGCACAGAATCCCAGCATCTTACGGCGCAGGCAGCAAAACCCTTTTCTGAGTTGGGAGCGTACTGTCATGAACAGTATGTGCAGGGGAAATGTGAAAATCTGAATAGCTGGGGCGGCTTTGCTCCGGGGTGTTCCTACCCCGGTGATGGCGGCTTTTGCGACAATGAGAAGAAAAAAAATCCCGACTACCAGTGTTGCTCCGAACGAGGGGGATGCTCAACGGATCCAAGCAATCCTTTTTATAATTCTCAGTGTAACGATGGATACTGTTGGGTGAACCGATGCGGAGACTGTCTGCGAAAATTCGGAGAAGAGTGTGATCCTCCCGGATACATTCATTTTGACGGAAGAATTTGCAATAACGGATGTAAGTGGCTTCCCTCCAATCACTGTGGAAACAATGTGTTA
>PFDR01000053.1 GCA_002772545.1 Candidatus Peregrinibacteria bacterium CG10_big_fil_rev_8_21_14_0_10_49_10
ATAGATGTAGAGACCAACGGTTCGCTTACAGCCGAAGAAGCCATGCAGTTTGGCGCACAGCTTTTAAAGAGCTACTTCGACTACTTCTCCAGCGAAGATAAAGTGGTGGAGTCTGATTTTATAGCAGACTTTTCCCGTGCGAGTGCACAGGAAGAAGATTCCGACAGTGCTCCCATAAAGGAAAGTTACACACCCATTGAAATTTTGAACTTCTCGCCTCGCACACTCAATGCACTTATCAACGCGGGTGTAGGAAGTATAGAACAGCTCACCAAGTGCACGGAGTCGCAACTCAGCAACTTCCGTGGTTTTGGTGCCAAGGCACTCGATGAAGTGAAAGATACTCTTAAAGAGCGCAATCTTGCCCTTTCCAGCGAAGGCCTCGAAGAGTAGGACCTACCCCAGTACCCCATGAGACACCAGAATTCCCGCCTCCGGCTTAAGCAGAAACCCACTCACGCAAAAATGCTGGAGCGCAATCTCATTACGTCACTTCTGCTGTACGAATCCATTCGTACAACAAGAAAGCGTGCGAAGGTGGTACAACCGGTGATAGATAAGCTCATCCACTATGCAAAGTCGCATCCACCCCATGTAGCTATTCGCTACGCCAACCGTATTCTTACCGATAAGAATGCCAGCCGTAAAATTATGGAAGTGTACTGTGTACGCTACGCAGAACGCTCCTCGGGTCTCTCTCGTATGACACCTGTTGGTTCCAGAAGGGGAGATGGTGCAGAACTTGTGGATCTTACGCTGATTGATGCGGTGATTGGTGCCCATGAAGAAGAAAAAAAAACAACATCCAAGAAAACCAAGTCGTCTGAAACCTCTGCACCAAAGAGTGAGACACAAGCTGCAAAGAAGCCCGCAAAGAAATCCTCTTCCAAGAAAGCCTCATGAGAACATCTACCCTGCCCGTATCGGCTCCTTCCTGGGTTCTGTTTGATGCAGAAGGCCAATCTCTTGGCCGCATGTCGACACGTATTGCTCACTATCTGCGCGGAAAGCAGCGTTCCAGTTTCTCTCCACATCAGCTTTGTGGTGACCATGTTGTTGTCATCAATGCTTCCAAGCTGGCATTTACACAAAAGAAGCTGACACAGAAGACCTACAAGAAACACTCGGGGTACATGGGGCACCTCAAGGTACGCACACTGGAAAATATGATGGAAAAGAGTCCTGAAAAGCTGGTGAACATTACGGTGAAAGGTATGCTGCCTGCGAATCGTCTGCGTCCTGAAATGCTCAAGCGCTTGCATGTGTTCACAGGCGCTGAACATCCCTATGCGGCACAGCAGCCTACTCCTCTCCCTCTTTCTTAAGTCCCTATGTCAGCAGCAAACACAACCCGGCAATACTTCTATAGCGTGGGAAAGCGCAAGAGCGCCATAGCCAGAGTGAAACTGTATGCAGACGGGAAAGGAGGTGTGGAAGTGAATGGCAAGAAGACGGGTGATTACTTTTCCGGTGTGCAGGTGGAAAATGCCGTTGCTCCTCTTGCTTTGGTAGGCAAAAAAAATGAGTTTGATGTGGATGTACAGGTGTTTGGAGGAGGAAAGAGTGCCCAGTCCGATGCCATGCGACACGGAGTGAGCCGAGCATTATTGCTCTTTGATCCGCAGCTTCGTTCCCAATTGAAGCACGAGGGATTCTTGCGTCGTGATGCACGCATAAAAGAGCGCAAGAAGCCGGGTCTTAGGAGGGCAAGAAGAGCACCACAGTTCAGCAAGCGATAGATATCTTATGAGTGGTCAGTTGCCAGTGGTCAGTGATCAGTTTTTTGCGTACTACCCGGTGACTACCAATTGCCTGCACAGGAAAAAATCCCAGTAACCGAGGGGCAAAGTAGAAAACTATACCAGTTCCATCTTCATGTAATACAGACTGGTTCCCTGGTCGGTATCTAAAATGAAGCGTGCATCCAATTCGCTCATTTGTACAATGGTCTGGCACATTCTCAGCAGTACATGTGCCGGCAGAGTAATGCCCTCCTGCAGAAAGGTTGCACACAAACCTGCAGCATCCTTTGCACGAACATAGGTATCGCCATGTTCAATAATGACACGGCGCATTCTCTGATGAATGTCGCAGACGTACTGTTCGATGTATGTCTCCATTTCTTCCACAGGCAGATCATGGACTTCGGGAAGTGTTTCCAGAATATCCAGGTCGTTATGTATGGCGTGAGCGATGCAGGCGTCTATGGACATGGGTGTTTTTGTGAGTATTGGATGTTTGTTTCTCTACAAACGAATCCCACCAGTATAGCACGTATCGAGCCCTTTGTGAAGACCCAAACCCTGCAAAAGTGGCTGAGGTTCTATAGGGGCATAGAACCTCCGAGGGGTGGTTTTTTCTCGTTGCTTCGCTCCTATTTTCCATACTGTAACTGGTGGGCAATCCGGTAAAATCTCTGCTATTCTGCCAAACAAAGAGATATGCCACCTTAGCTTCCACCTTCGTCCACCTACGCACTTTGTGCTTCGGCGGACTACGGCGGACAGGCAGCTGGAAGTTCCAATTTACTACACTTTACATCATCGAATACTTTTGCCACCTTAGCTCAGATGGTAGAGCGACGCACTCGTAACGCGTAGGTCGCGGGTTCGATTCCCGCAGGTGGCTCCAGCCTTCGCGCGGCGAATGCTGTCACGCCGAAGCCGGTAGGCGGAGGCGGACAAAAAGACGATATGTAGAATTGAATAACTAAGCTCATGAATGCCAAAATACTATGTGCTCCATAGGGTCATGAAGAAACCAAAAAATTTCTTGTAACTCTTTTCTCTATCCGAGAAAATTTTGTGATGATCTATTTTGTCTTATTTTTTCTGTCATACTGTATTACTTATTTCCCATTTAGTTGATCAGCTTACCTCAGCTAACTCTATGAACAGTACTACCATGCTCCACTGGTCCTGGCTCAATGTACTCACCAAGAAGCGCTACGATGCCCTGTGTGAGGCGTACGGTAGTTTGGAGGCTGCACTCCCACACGTGAACAAACAGCTCTTACGGGGCCTTGGATGCCGTGAGGAGACAGTTCCAAGGGTCCTAAACCGTCTCCAGAGTTTCGATGTACATACCTGTACAACACAATTGCAGAAAAGAGGCCTCTGCGTGATAAGCATAGAAGATCCAGACTACCCAGATTTGCTCCGGCACATTGGTGATCCCCCCGTATTTCTCTCCTACAAAGGAGATCTTGGTCTCCTCCAGCAGCCCTGTATAGCGGCTGTAGGAACACGGAAAATGAGTAGTTACGGTAAACGTGTAACGGAGCTACTCATTCCAGCACTGGTACGTGCAGGTTTGGTGACTGTGAGTGGTCTCGCTTATGGCATAGACACACAGGTGGCCCGGGAAACACTTGCAGCATATGGCAGAACAGTTGCAGTTCTGGGTCATGGGCTTGGTTCCCTTTATCCAAAGAGCAATACAAGCCTGGCAGAAGAGATTATAGAGAAGGGAGGGCTCCTTCTGAGTGAATTTCCGCTCGATGCGCCTCCCGATACCTACACATTTCCTGCCCGCAATAGAATTATTGCCGGTCTTTCTAAGGGCACACTCGTGCTGGAAGCGGGGGAAGGGAGCGGTGCACTCATTACGGCGGATCTTGCTTTGGAATACGGCAGGGACGTATTTGCAGTGCCGGGCCAGATTTTTCAGACGCATGTTGCGGGATGCCATTCTTACATTGCGCAGGGGCGTGCCAAGCTTGTTGCAAAGGCATCGGACATTCTGGAGGACTTTGGAGTGACTACCACTGCAGATACTGTAAAAAAGCCCCTCTATGTCCCTCAGAATGACACAGAAGCAGTGCTGCTCCACGTTCTCACTGCCATGCCGCAGTCTGCCGGAGATCTGCAGGAGCGATCCGGACTTTCCGCCGCACAAACCAATGCTACACTTACCATTCTGGAACTGGCAGGAGTTGCAAAGAATACCGGCAATGGATTGTGGGTAAGAATTTAAGTAGAGTGTGGCTGTGAGCACTACGGGAAATGTCTTCTCCGGCAGCTTTAAACTTTATGTACGCAATATCCCCCTGCTTCTTCTCTTTGCAATGTTTTTTGCACTGCTCTACACACTTCTGGTTACTCACATATCAAGATCTGTGGATAAGAACATCACTTTGGTTACGGCAAATCCGGGTTTTTCTCAGCAGCAGTATAAAGAGTTGCTTTGGCGTATAGATGACGGAGATGAAGCAGCACATGTGACACTCCTACAGGCAATGAATATGGCTTCCGGCGAGTATGAGCGTATGACACAGCAGCAGAAGGAAGCATATGTAGAGATGAGAACACAGGAAGTTTCTCAGCACCTTTCCCCCTACTTTCTCATATTTGGTCTTTTCTGCCTTCTCTTGTTTCTTCTGAGCTCGCTTGTGGGCATCGTCATCCTTGTGCAGAGCCCCTTACGTATTACGGATATTCTCAGAAAGTGTGCGGAGGCTTTGTTGCCCATGGCGCTCACCTGGGGATGGCTCTTTTTGCGCAGCTTCTTTTGGTTGTTTCTTGCAGGACTCCTGCCGGGCTTACGGGAGTATTTTCTGCTGCTTCTGTTGGCAGGCGTAGTGGTGTTTATCTTCTATGGTATACGTCTCCTCTTCGCACCGGTCTTGCTTATACAGGATCATCTGGCTCCAAGAGCTGCTGTAGATCGTAGCTTGCAGATCAATAGTGGTCATTGGCGGGCTCTCTTCCATTCTCTTCTGCTTCTTGTGATAGGTATGGGCATGCTCTATGCAGTGCTTCGCCGAGCTCTTGCTACCCTTGTAGGTTTTTCACAAATTGCTTCACTATTCTTAAGCGGTCTTTTGCACCAATTGATTTTCTTTTTCTGTATGGCGTTTCTTATTACTCTCCTCAGCGAGCTGCGTCGTACTCCAGTAGAACATCCGTCACTCTAGCGAAGATCTGAAAAACGTAGCCCTGTGTCATCCTGAGCTCGTCGAACCATGACAATTTTGCTGTTTTTCAGATCTTCGCTAGTATGAAGGAGATCCGCACGTAAAAAGCGCCCTCGTACACAGAGAGGACGCTTAAGAAAGCAGAGTTAGAGTTGTTCTATCTTCTCAAGCAACTCACCACGAACTTTCCCTTGTACACCGTCAACTGCGGTGAGAGCTTCCACTTGTTCAGCTTCTTCCATTGCCTGTGGTACACCTTCGAATTTATCCATAGGATTGAGGAGGGAAAGAATACATTTTTATTGTAGACATATATGCATCGGAGTCAATTGTGCATTTCTCTGAACATGCCACCACTACATATGTCCCTTCTCTGCTAAGGCGCTTAGAGCCCTGAGACCTTCTACAGGCACCATCCAAACAGTGGTGTTGGACTGGTCGGAGCTTAAATCATTGATGCTCTGCAGTGTGCGTAAATGCAGCGCACCCGGTTGCTTTGCAAGCGTCTCTGCGGCTTTAGCCATGTTAGCAGCAGCCTGCACTTCACCCTGTGAATTGATGATAACAGCCTGTTTCTCTCGCTCTGCTTCCGCCACCTTTGCAATGGTTCTCTTCAGATTCTCGGGGAGCACAATGTCTTTGAGTTCTACTGTTTGCACATCTATTCCCCACGGGTCAGAAGCAGCATCCACTGTTAGTTTGATCCGTTCACTTACCTCCTGTTTCTTGGCAAGAAGATCATCCAGTGTTACTTCACCTACGGCATTGCGCATGGTGGTTTGAGCCAACTGCGAAACAGCGTAGAAAAAATCTTCTACTTCCAAAACGGACTTTTCCGCATTAATGACCCTAAAGTAGATGACGGCGTTTATGCGGATGGGAATGTTATCTTTCGTAATTGCTTCCTGATCGGGTACGTCCACTGCCTTTATACGAATATCTACTTTAATCACTTTCTGAAAAACAGGAATGAGAATCTTCCAGCCGGGATTCCAAATTCTGCTAAATTTTCCCATGGTAAGCACCACACCCCGTTCATACTGGTTAATTTGCCGAATAAGCAGTGGCAGAATAATAAGAAGGGGCCAGGCGATGAAGAAGAGGGAGAGGGGGGTCATGACGGGCTGGGGAGGAATTACAAAGACTGTGCAATGGTTATGATCTCCCTAAATGCGTCGGGTTTCAAGGAAGCGCCACCAATGAGTCCACCATCAATATCCGGCTGAGAAAGAAGTTCTTTTGCATTTTCGGGCTTCATAGAGCCGCCATAGAGCAGTCGCATGGTCTCCCGTGTTGCATCTGGTAACAGAGAACGAATAAAGGCGTGCATCTCCTGCGCATCCTGCGTGCTTGCAGCAGGTTTGTTTGGGTCCCCCCGGGAAATGGCCCAAATGGGTTCGTATGCAATAGTAATGTTTTGCTCAAGTGGCAGAACAGACATTTGTCTTCGTACTACTTCTTGTTGCTTGCCTGCATCACGCTCCTCTTCTTTTTCTCCTATACAGACAACGGGGTGTAGCCGGAGAGCAAGGGCAGCTTTTACCTGTGCGGCGACCATATCGTCTGTTTCACCATGTTTCTGCCGGCGGTCAGAATGCCCGCAGAGTGCATAGGTGCAGCCGAGATCGGCACACATCTTTAGGCTTACATCTCCCGTGTGCGGTCCACTTGCTTCCGCATGCCCATACTGTGGGCCGGCTTCTATGCCGACTTGCAGGCAGGCGGCAAGATCTAAAAATGTAGAAAAAACGACCACATCCACTGAGTCTTGTATTTTATAAGGAGACTCTGGATCAAACGTTCCCTCCGGTGCGGAGTGCATTTTCCAGTTTGCGGCGAGGAACAGGGTTCGTGACATGGTTGAGAAGGGAGTAGAAGAAGTCTATGCGTGTGGTTTGGATGCATCAAGGTGCTTCGTGTGCGCTTGTGCTTATTGCAGTTCAATTTTCCAACCCTTTCCTATGGAATGCTGCAGCAGAAAGCCTGCATTTACTTCCAGTGCATACGTTGAGGGCATTTCTGATGAGTATGAGACACAGGGATCTTCCTCACAGGGCAGCATAGTGGCAGAAGAAACAAGTTCTCTATCGGCATTAAAAAAGAGAATGTCTAAAGGAATAAGGGTGTTCTTCATCCAGAAATGTAGCTGGTTTTCTATTGGGAAAAGGAAAAGCATGCCTCGTTCACGGGAGAGAGATCTGCGAAACATCAGTCCCCTGGCCATTTGCTCAGACGTGTTTGCTACTTCGACTAGAATTGGAATACTGATGCCATCGGATTCCAGATACACCAACTGCAGTGGGAGTTCCGGTTGAGCAGAACCCCTTTTTGTCGCTGTGCAGGAACACACAAGAAAAAGGCCGCAGAGCAGAAGTCCAAAGCGT
This sequence comes from Candidatus Peregrinibacteria bacterium CG10_big_fil_rev_8_21_14_0_10_49_10, assembly GCA_002772545.1. Lineage (GTDB taxonomy): Bacteria > Patescibacteriota > Gracilibacteria > Peribacterales > Peribacteraceae > GWB1-54-5. The sequence goes on from PFDR01000053.1 coordinate 7,300, forward strand.
TTCACCCCGGAGACGAAGTAGCACAGGCACGCAGCGCAGCAATAGCTTCGGCACGGTCCTGTGACCGAAAGATAAAACTACCGGCTACAAGATTATTTGCACCCGCCTGTATGCAGAGCGGAGCTGTTTTTGCATCGACACCGCCATCCATCTGAATCATGAGGTCGGGGTAGGCCGCCCTTGCGGCTTGCACTCTTTGAAGCACATCCGACAAAAATTCCTGCCCTCCGAATCCCGGATGCACAGACATCACCAGCAGCAGATCTACTTCCGAAAGTATATCCTCCGCTGCCGAGAGAGGTGTTTCTGGATTCAGTGCAATACCTGCAGTTGCACCACCTTCATGAATGGCTTTCAGAAGGGCTTTACGTTCTTTTCCTTCTCCTACTGCCTCTGCATGAAATGTGATGTTTTTTGCTCCAATCTCCAAAAATTCCCGAATCCGATCACGGGGATTTTGGACCATAAGATGAATATCCAGAGGGAGTTTTGTTTCTATCCATTTGGCAACGGGCGCACCAAAACTGAGGTTTTGCACAAAGTGCCCATCCATGACATCTATCTGTAACCAGTCTGCATACGGTTCCACACTCTCTACTTCTTTCTGCAGAATGCGAAAATCCGCAGAAAGGATAGATGGCGTGATGAGGATGGAGGCATTACTCATAAGTATCTAAGTCGTTAATGCGGGCATCGTGTCTCCCCCCCTCATAATCTGTAGTGAGGAAAATATCTACAAGAGAGAGAGCAATATTCGCATCGGTAAGCCGTGCACCTATACTCATCACATTGGCATTGTTGTGTTCCCGGGCCAGCTGAGTGCTCTCTTTGTTGTAGCAGAGGGCCGCTCGTATGCCCCTTACTTTATTCGCCGCCATTGCCTCACCGTTTCCACTTCCTCCAAAGACGATTCCCGGGCAGTTCTGCTCCAATACAACTCCACAGCCTTTTCGGATAATGGCAGGGTAACCCACAGGTTCTGTGGAAAAAGTGCCGACATCTACTGTGTCCACACCTTTGGATATGAGGTATTCCTTCACCTGTTCTTTTAGAGGAAATCCTGCGTGATCTGCAGCCAGTGCTACTCGTTTTGGATATGCCATGCACAGTGGATACTACAGAAGTTGCTCAGCGAATGGAACGTATGATCCCTGCGGCCCTAGCTGACTCTTGTTTCTGCCAGCATATATTTCTGTAGGTTTCGTTCTATGCGGGAGGCAACATCATTCTCTTTGGGAACAGCAAACTCCATACCTGTCATGCGCTCGAACAGGTCAATATATTTGCTGGCAAGCATCACACGCACATCATCGGTAATCTCCGGCCAGGTGCTTTTATCTTCATATTCAAAGCCTTGTTCCCTCACCCAGAGGCGGAAGAACTCTTTATCTAAACTCTCCGGTTCTTCACCCTTTGCAAAGCGTTCTTCATACGTCTCGGCTCTCCAGTAACGGGAAGAATCGGGTGTGTGCACCTCGTCTGCCAAGGTGAGAACACCGCTTTCGTCCCATCCCATTTCATACTTGGTATCTACCAAAATCAAACCATGATCTTTGGCTATCTGTTGCCCTTTACGGAAGACAGCGAAAGCCTTTTCCGTAATTTCATCCCACTGCTGCTGCGTGGTAAGCCCCTGTGAAACTATTCCTTCCGGATCAATCGGCTCATCGCTCTCTGACTTTGTTGTAGGTGTAAGAATGATGTCTTCAAACTTCTGATTTTTCACCATGCCCTCCGGGAGAGTATTGCCGCAAAAATCTCTTACACCATAATGGTAATTTACCCAGGCAGATGTCTTGGTAGATCCCGTTAAATAGGCCCGCACGACAATCTCCACAGGAATAATCTGCACCTCCTTTACCACCGTTACATTGGGGTCCGGCAGCGCAACTATATGGTTGGGCATAATGTCTTTAACCTGCTCAAACCACCAGTAGGCGATCTGATTCAGCACTTGCCCCTTGAGTGGAATGGTGCACCAGTTGATATCGAAGGCAGACTGTCTGTCTGTTGCTATGAGGATGGTTTTTCCCGGCTGTTTATACACATCCCGCACTTTGCCCTGGTAGCGCTCTCCCAAGCCGGGTAAATCGGTCTTTTCAAGTGCAGTAGAGAGAAATGGCTTGAGTTGATCTGGTGTAATCATGCCTGCAGCTTAGCAAGAGATGTTCTGTAGTGAAATAAATTTTTCCTGCTCTTATTCTGATTCTCCTCTTTCTTTCATATAGTCCATTAATTCCTGCATTCGAGCATGTATTGACTCCAGTGTGCTCGCAATATGCTCTAGGCAATCATCTGGTATAGGATCAGGTGATGCATAGCTTGGTACATCCTTTGCAAGTTCCTTGCCCATCATAAATGAAGTTACCCATTCATCGAATGGTTCTTGGATCAATATTTGCATTCTTTTTACTTCCTCTATAGCGGTATTACACCGATTAAGAAGGGCGGTATTTACCTCTTGTGCAGATTGTTCTGATTCAGACATAGAATAGTAAATTACTATATATTCAATCTTTAGTCCATTACCTATTTCGGAAATGTGTAAGATATTTAGATCTTCCCATAGAGGCAAAATTTTGCTATAATTAAAGAAAAGAGTTCAGGCTCATTGGGTATGAGCCTCAGGCTCATCCTCAAAAAACATCCTTCAATCCCACATTCGCCATGAAATTCCTCTCTTTCATTCACTATTGCCCTCTACAAAGCCATTTTGTGCAAAATAGAGCATCCAACTACCTTTCATGAAAATATAAGGTTCATTTGGTATGAGCCCCGTCCTTACGGACACAAAAACACAAAAAACAATCATGGACTTCCTCGACTGCCACTCACTTACCGACATTCGTAATGTGCTTCTCTCTCCTCCGGAAGAGACACCGCTCAACGGGGCGAGCAGTGAGGAGAAAAAGGCATGGATTTCTGCCGCATTGGAGCACCTGGGGAACTATACGGAGCTGAGTCGTGAGGAGAAAGGATTGGTTCGTCAGTATCTTCAACTGGTGACGGGGTATTCCCGTGCGCAGATTACCCGTCATGTCTCACTTGCTCTGGAAGAACAGAAAATTCCTTCATTCCACACAGAAACAGTATCTTTCTCCCATTTGCGAAAGATGTCTCTGTGGGTTCTTGGGCCTGTTTGCGGCGTAGTTTTTTTGGCTGCACTGCATGGTTACATACAGGAGCCACAAGCATCACTCTTGTTCCTGAATCCAGATGAAGGTGTTTTTGCAAGTCTGCATGGGACAGACCGGAAACATACAGACCAGATGGAAGATCTTCCCGTGCAAGTGAGCACCATGATGCCCTCCGGGAACAGTGTGCCTGTTGCCCATCCACTCTTTGTTGCAGCATCGGATACTTCTCTTGGTCAGGTAAATGGTTCCGGCAAGAAAACGGTTTCTTCTGAGGGCGTGCTTTTTGCAACTGATGCACAGGCACTCATGCAGAAGGTAGAGGAACGCAAAGAAAAGCGTCTTACACAGAATACTCTGCACACACTCCTTTCACGTCTCTCAACGGAAGTACAAGATACGCTACACGGAGCTCCTTCTCGCTCTGCCAATTCTGCTGCTACAGCAGAAACATTTAATCAGGTGTATCCCATTGTGGGCCAAGCATTACATGGCAGTGCATCTGATTCCAGCAACAAAGCGGAGTTGCCATTGCTTTTGGCGTTGGTAGGAGCAGGTCAGGAAGGGCAAATTCTGATGATTGAAAAAGGATTACCCTCCTGGACCAATGTCCCATTGCAAGAACAGCTGCGGGAGGCTGCTCCTCATGGAGACACACGCTCCGGTCGCAGCGGTGGCAGCCGTGGTGGCGGGGGAGGTGGCAGTTCCACCACTACGTCTACTTCCACAACAAACGTTACCAATACCACTATCAGTCAGGCGTTTGGTTGGGCGGAGTCCGATGATGGCACTTTTGTGTATCTCTCCACAGGCACAGATAGCTTGGGGCTAGGCACCAGTGCGCCTGAAACAAAACTTGAAGTTATTGGCACTGTTTCCGGCACCGTTCTCCACGCAGAGGATCTGCTGAGCAGTAGTGGGGGACTTATTGTAGAAGGCAATGTTCGTTTTAACAGCGGTATCACTCTGAGTGGTGTGGCCTACACCTTCCCCACATTCGATGGCACTGCTTCCGGAAAGGTGCTTGTTACAGATGCGAATGGACATCTGAGTTGGTCAGATGCCAGTGCTACAGATATTTTGGTAGGAAGAGGACTCACCCTTGCTTCATCCATTATCACTCTCAATACAAATTTGACCGGCTCATCTCTGAATTTTATTACCATTTCCGGAGCCACACTCCACGGGCAAGATCTTCTTACCAGTAGCGGGGGACTTATAGTCGAGGGAATTGCTGTGTTTGGCAGTGGTTTGGTTTTGGGTGGTGTGACGTATAGTTTCCCGACTTCAGACGGAACCTCTTCCGGAAAGGTTCTTGCTACAGATGCAAATGGTAATCTGAGTTGGACAGATGGTGGTGGCACCAGCTTTACAGCCGGAAGGGGAGTGAATTTGAGCTCTTCTGTGCTCACCCTCA
>PFDR01000049.1:0-11515 GCA_002772545.1 Candidatus Peregrinibacteria bacterium CG10_big_fil_rev_8_21_14_0_10_49_10
AATCACAGCATATCTCAGCTCTACCAAGCGCAAAAGTCCTTATTTCAGCCTGCAAAAATGTCCACATGCCCTGAATTTTCTATACGGCAAAGAGCGTGTCTCACATCTAAAACGTAATTCTAGCTTCTAGAAGTGTAGAGAAGCAGCTAAAAAGCGACCATACCTTCCGATATGGCCGCAATTGGCAGATCCGAACATGAGGGGTATGTTTCCGGTTTCGACCGGAAGCCCTCACATGAGGCGTTTGAGGTCAGACATGCAGGTCCTTATCGGTTTTCTGTTTCCTGTTTTAGTGAGGGCAAGAGGTCATCCGGAACGACCTCTTCTCCCTGCATTTTGAAAACAGGAATCTCCGTATCAGACTGAGTGATTGGTTTCTCACTCTGCGTTTCAACAGACAGGGATCCGGGGATCCACCATCTGTTTTTCTTCTTCGAACCGGTGTTCGAAAAAGTCCTTTCCACTTCTGATGTATCCACCTTAGAGAACACCTTCATTCCACCCATGTGGACTGAAGGTATCTTAAACATGGCGCCGAATGATACAAGGATCAAGATCAGGAAAGCGTAACCGCTTCCTGAAAGCTTATCTCCTTTTCTTAGATCGGCTCTCATGATGATCATCCCGCTTACAAGCAGGACTCCCAAGGCGAACAGAATGAAGCTGGCTTGGTCTGCTTGATTGTTTGCCTGCATGACAAACCAAAAAGCAAAAGCCAAAGCCAGTCCAATAAGCCATTTTTGCATGTCTATCCTTTCCGATGGAGTAAAGGATCTGCCGCGGGAGAGTTTTAGGTAAATTGGGTATTCTGTAAAATATTTCAATCTTCTTTTTCGGCTACAGGTAAAGCAGAATAGACATCTCTCTGGTGTGGTAAGAGAGATAGTTCACATTCCCATTCTATGCGATGCCCCAATGCTTTTAGCGCTTCCCGTGCCTCCGTAATGTGTGCGTCTACTATGGCGCGTTCATCACGCCATGTTTGAAAGGTAAGGGAAAATGTGGGAGCAGGAGGAGAGCAGTGTATATACAGGATCGCACGGGCCGCTCTGCTTGCCTTAATCATCTTGCTTATTTGATCTCTGGAGTTTCCCTGCGGTAGCAGCACAGAGAAAATGTACTGCCCCCGGAAGCTATCTATACTGTCGAGTATGTGCGCAGGAATGTCATCCTGGTTTTCAGGTGTTTCTGTTACGGGGGAATGGGTGGTAGGCAGTTCTTCCATGATGCAAAAAGGAAAGAGTAACAAAAAGCCTCCCTTCGGAAGGGAGGCTAGAAGTCTGAAGTTAAGAGGTTATGCGCTAGCAGTTGCCCTTCCGTTTGGGGGAGGTCTTCTTCATCTGCATTGTCTTGGTGCTTGCGAGTTGCATAACGTGATTAGAGTACAAGAAAGAGGGGAGATGTCAATTATTCTTGTGCTTCTGCTATCAGTTCTTTGTACTTTTCGGTGGCGTAGAGGGCGTTGAACGTCTTAATGAGAGCCTGACGTTCCGCAGTCTGGGTGTTTTTGTGTGCTGCGCTCTGTGTGACAGCGTAGTCGTTCTGGATCGTAAAAGTGGATACCGCTGTGGCGTTAGATCCTTTCCCTTCCATGCCTGTCTTAAATCCGTCGCGCGGAATTTCGACATTAGGAATTATTTTCCGCATGCCATTCATTATGGCATCTATTTCGCCTTCTTCCTCATCGGAAGCCACTCCTTCTATTTGCGTTCCATCCTTTGTATGTAAGATGACTGCAATCCTACCATTCACCTTATCGGTTACTTGCACCTTTGTAATGAATGTACCCATCATTTTTACCACAGCAGGGAAGTAGACGTCCTGCAATAGTTCATCATCTGTCACGTACTTGTTGTTCATTGCCTTGCTGTCGGCCACTGCTTTGAAAATTTTACTAAATACTGCATGGTCATTTTTTTTGTAGGGAAGTTCGAATTGTTTGAAGCGGTCAGCGACCGCACTCATACCGGAATGTTTCCCCAGCACCAACGTGGAACCATCTCGTCCTACATCTTCCGGTCTCATAATTTCATATGTTGATCGCGCTTTCAGCATGCCGTCTTGGTGAATGCCGGCTTCGTGTGCAAAAGCATTATCTCCCACAATGGCTTTGTTTCGCTGAATGGGAAATGTTGCATGTGCTACTTGTTGGCTTATAGCAAGTAGGCGTTTGGTTTCTATGCCCGTGTACAGACCGAATGCATCTTTTCTCGTTCGAAGTGCCATAACAATTTCTTCCAACGATGCGTTGCCAGACCGTTCCCCAATACCATTTATGCTGCATTCCACTTGCCTTGCTCCATGTTGCATACCTGCAATACTGTTCGCCACGGCAAGACCTAAGTCGTTGTGACAGTGCACACTCACTATTGCATCTTTACCACCTTCGGAATCCGCGACCGCACGTACCATAGCTATTTTATCCCCATATTCTCCTGGCCAGCAGTAGCCGACGGTGTCGGGAATATTGACAGTCCGTGCTCCAGCACTGAGTGCTGCAGCTACGACTTGTTTGAGTACGTCGTCCTCTGTACGTCCTGCATCTTCCGGTGAGAATTCTACGTCCGTTGTGAATGTGAGTGCTTGTTTTATGCTGCGTACCAATGCATCAATAATTTGTATTACAGTCATATGTAATTTTTCTTCGCGGTGAACAGGGCTTGTTCCAATGAAGACATGGATGCGTCTTTTTTCAGCTAGAGCCGTAGCTTTTCCTGCCCTTGTTATGTCTTCCGGTAGACAACGTGCAAGTCCTGCAATGATCGGTCCGCGTATTTCCGTTGCAATTCTTTTCACCGCATTAAAATCGCCGGGACTGGCTATAGGGAATCCTGCTTCAATAATATCGACATTTAAATCTGCAAGAGAGCGGGCTATCTGAATTTTTGTCTCCTCATCCATAGTACAGCCCGGTGACTGCTCCCCGTCCCGTAAGGTGGTATCGAAGATACGTACTCTGTCTTCGTCTGTGGTGGTTTCTGGTGCCATGATTTGAAAAGTAGTTAGGAAATACAAAAACCCCTCCGTTTCTGGGAAGGAGGGCTCATACGTTTTACAGATTATGTTTTATGCATGCAGCCGTCCTTCCGCCGTAAGGAGCCCTTCGACTCTGCTCAGGGCAGGAAGGGTTAGGAGGCCGAGGGCAAGAGTCCTCTGATGCATGTGAGCATAGAGTACGCAGATTTTTTGGTTTGTCAATATTTTATGTTACTCGTTGCTGGTTACTTGTTACTCGCTTGGTTTTTGCTTGAAAACAAGCAACCAGCAACCAGCAACAAGCAACCAGTAACAAATTCTGAGAAGAAAGATGCCGAAAAGATGGGTTACGAAAATCTCAGCTCCTCCCCATCAAACCCCTCCACAACAATCGTTGCATCCTTTGTGATCTCTCCGGCCTTCTTTGCCTCTATCCCTTCATTCTTCAAAGCAGAAATTGATGCATCCACATCCTTTGGTGCTACAACGAGGAGCATGCCGTTTCCCATGTTCCATGTGCGGTAGGCTTCTTCGATGGGTACCTCGCCAAGGGCAATAAGATCTCTGAGTGCTTCGTGCGGCGGCCACAGATCCGTCAGCCGCGCACCTAGGCCGGATTTCCTGAGGATCCGGCGGAACTTAGAAGGAATGCCGCCCCCGGTAATATGCGCAATGCCTTTCACATTCACATTTCGCTCCTCGCCGTATCTTCCTGTAAGGGAAAGAATGGCGCTGTGGTACACAATACTTGGGGAAAGCATGACTTCACCCCAGCTCATTCCCTGCTTCCACTCCTTGTTGTGCCAGTCTTCGCCAAATGCATCGGAGAGAATCTTGCGTATGAGTGAAAAACCGTTGGAACGTGCAACATGGGACTGAAGTGCTATGACCACATCACCCACTTCGATGGTTTCGGGTTTAATAATCTTTTCTTTCTGTACCACGCCGAGCGCCGTTGCACTCCACACGCCACGGTTTACGGCGCCGGGCACTTCGGCTATTTCTCCTGCAGGAATCACAATTTTCTGTTCCGTGCAGGCTTTGGAGAGGCCGGAGAGCAGTGCATCGACCATGTGCTCATCCACCTTCGGCACATCCAGACAGTTACTCACGGCCACCACTTCCGCACCGGTGCACACCACATCATCTGCCACCATGGCGAGCAGGTCGTAGCCCAGCGTATCGAACTTCTTCATGTGATCCGCAAGATCAATTTTGGTTCCCGTGCTGTCGTCACTCATCACCAGTGCGTAGTCGCCCATATCCAAAAATCCTGCGTAGCCGTCCTCTTCCAGTACCGGTTCACCCACCATACCCTTTCGGCTCGCAAATGTTGCTGCTGCATGTGTATAGGCTGCTTTAGAAGCGGCATCGCCGGAGGCAACGTTGACGCCGGAGTCCTTGTAGGTGGTCATGTCGTTAGTGTACCTGAGTTTTGTTTGTACACAGAGTGTTAAACGAGTTTTCGTTGCTCGTTTCTACGTTGCTCGTTTCTGTGCAGTATCGACGAGTAACGAGCGAACGAGTAAACGAGGAACGAAAATGATCACTCGCGTTTGGCTTCCACTCACGCTACCATGCGTTCCATGCGATCCACGTTCCGTCCTCTGCGGGCAACTCTGCTTGTGCACTTTGCTATGACGCTCTCTTTTGCGTACATCTTCCTATTGGATCCTGCTTCTCTGAGTCGCATGTATGGAGCGGTGGCACTGGATAATATGCACCTGTTCCTTGCGATGGGCTTTGGTTCTCTTATGATTGCACTCGCCATAGGGTCCTTTCTTGCATTTTTACATCCACTGAAGAACGCGGCGATGATCCTTCTGCTCATTATTGCGAATTTTTCACTCTTTCTTACGGATGTCGTCGTGCTTGCCCGTGCACAAATGACACTGACGACCCTTTTCCCGGAGATGGTTTTTTATCTTGCCATTGCCATTTTGCTCATTCGGTTCTTTCCCGAGAAGGAATCACCTAAAGAGGAAAAGCCATTTGTTCCGGACACAAAGAAAGAAATTCCGGAAACAAAGAAAGATCCGGTGGATGTTGTGACAGATGCATAAGTAGCGGAGATGATGAGTGTTGTTTTGTACAAAGCGTTCATGGTCAGCCATCTTTGTCCTTACTGACCACTGATCACTGACCACTGGCTATACATTCTTCGCTGTAATTTTTACTTTCCTTTCCTGTTCCTCATCAAAAATTTCATGCTTTGCATGCGTTGGTTCTTTTGCTTGTGATGCGGACTTTCCTTTGCGGTAACCACCAATGCTGTCACGCACAATTGCTCCGTCTTCCAGGCGTATAACGCGTGTTTGGAGAGTATCCACAATATCCACCTCGTGTGTGGCGAGAACGATGGTCGTTCCCTGTTTGTGAATTTGCTTAAAGAGATCCAGTACCATCTGGGTTTGTCCGGGATCCAGGTTGCCTGTAGGTTCATCTGCAAAGAGCATGATGGGTTTATGGACGATGGCTCTCGCGATGGCTGTACGGGCTTTTTCTCCACCGGAAAGAGCGTTAGCCATGGTGTGTGCACGGCGCGTGAGCCTCATTTCTTTCAGTACTTCTTTCACGCGTTTTTCTATGACATCGTCGGGTGCACCTGCCACTTCCAGCGGAAAGGCGACATTTTCTGCTACGGTTCTCTCCCAGAGCAACTTGAAATCCTGAAAGACCACACCTATCCGGCGTCGAAAGAGTTGCAGGATGGTAGGGGGGAGTACATGCAGATCTACACCGTCTACAGCCACTGAACCGGCATTTGCCAGTTCTGCTCCAATCATCAGGTGCAGGAGTGTGGATTTTCCGGCACCGCTGGGTCCGGTAATGCACACAAATTCTTTTGGATCTACGCGAAAAGAAATGCCATTTAAGACTTTATTGCGTCCATACACTTTGCTGACGTTTTTCAGCACGAGCATGGAGTCAATTCTACATGAATGTGGCACATGCATAAAACTTGTTGTTGTCCGAAAGGGCAGTAGGTTGTAGCGCAGTAGGATACTTTCCTTTACCGCGTTACCGCGTTACCGCGCTCGGACTTCCTCATGACGATATAGATTTCCCGACTCCTGTCCCTGCTGGCTTTGGCATGCTGGAGTTTTATGTTCTTCCATTGTGCCTTGAGTGTTCTGTAAAAATCATCAAAGTCTGCACCCCGGAGTACTTTGAGTACACACCATCCGTTCGGTTTTAGGAATTCTTCCGCTATGGCAACCACAGCCTCCGAAAGTTCGATGGACTTCCATTGATCCACATCCTTTATGCCACTTGTATTTGGTGCAAGATCGGAAAGAACAACATCAACGGTGCGTCTGTTTGCATGTGTGAGTATCTTCCGTATGGCATCCATATCGGTTATATCTGCCCGATACAGCAAATCCACACCATCTATAGGGGCAATTTTCTGCAGGTCTATGCCTATGCAGGTGCCGCCGGAGCCAATTTTTTTGCGTGTGTACTGTAGCCAGCTCCCTGGTGCGGCACCCAGGTCGAGTACGGTTATTCCCTTTTTTAAAAGGCCAAACTTCTGATCCAGTTCCTGTAGTTTATAGACACTCCGTGCACGGTAGCCTTCGGCAGCGGCTTTTCTGCTCCAGGCGTCGTTGGGGGTGTAGGGTTTAGGCACCGATTACAGTATAGCTCATGGCTTTTCATGAGGTGACAAGAAAGGTGTGCCGCATTAGAGAAGTGGGTTTTTCTTCGGTACACCCGTCTTCCGGGGATAGGTTTTACTCAGTGGTCCTTGTTTCTCAAATACAACAATCTGCCGCATGCCCCATTTACCAGGGAGCGTGTAAGGAATGTGCTCAACCAGCCGGCAGGAGAGTTCTGTGCTTGCAGGGAGCGCATCTTGGAGCTCCTGTTCCACCTTCATACTCTTCCAGCAGAGAATGTGTCCTTTGGGTTTTGCAAAGGGTGAAGCGTATTCCAGAAGTACATTGAATGGTGCTACACCGCGAACAGTGACAATGTCGTACTGCTCGCGGTGCTGCGGGTCGCGCCCGAGTTCCTCGGCGCGACCGCAGAGGAGAGAAACATTTTGCAAGCCGAGACCATCCACTATTCGCTGTACAGCATCTATCTTCTTCTGTGTGGAGTCCATCCCCGTACACTGTATTTCGGGGTGACACATGGCGAGAGGAAGCAAAGGAAAGCCGCCACCAGTGCCGAGGTCTAAAAGAGTCTGGTGTCTGTTGTTCTTGTGTACCTCCACCCCTAACCCCTCCTCCAGAGGAGGAGGGGAATGTTTGTGTATGTATTGTTCTATTCTACTTAGTGCGTTGCTGATATTTTCTTCGACTTCTTGATTGGTAAAACGTAATGTTTCTATTTGATGTTCCTCTCTAAAAAATGCATCACGCTCTTTGTCTTCTTTTCTTTGGTCTTTTGACAAATGAATACCTCCATCTACTTCTATAGCCAACCTGAGTTCAGGACAATAGAAGTCAAAAATAGATCCTTCATAGATGAATTGTCTACGGAATTGGACTCCTAACTGATTGTGGCGTATGTGTTCCCACAAGAATAATTCTGCATCTGTAGGATCTTTTCTCATTTCCCGGGCAAAGAACAATGTATTTCTTGGCTTACATTTTTTTGTTCTCTCAATAAGCTCCCCTTCCTCCTCTGGAGGAAGGGGTTGGGGGATGGAGGTTTTCTCCAGAGGTAGCAAAACCCCATTCCCCACCGAATCCAACACATTCCCATTCCAGCATTCATCTTCGGTTCGTAGGGCAGAGAGGTTCAACTTGGTGTTCTCTTCCAAAAAGAGGCGCATGAGCTCCCGGAGGTGCTTCTGAGTGGATTCATCCAACATGGAATTGCAGCTTCCTCGTCTGTCGTGGTAACGTCAAGATGTTTCTATCTTCATTCCACGCGCCTCCCATGCCACACGGTAAACGGATAGCGGAACTCCTTACAGACATTGGTGCCGTAGCGCTTTCCCTCGATCCTCCGTTCACATGGACAAGTGGTATGAAGTCGCCGATCTACTGCGATAACCGCATGATTTACAGCCATCCTGAAGCGCGCAACTTTGTGGTTGATGCGCTGGTGAGTAGGGTAAAGGCATTGCAGGTAGAGCCGGATGTTATTGCCGGTACAGCAACAGCCGCCATTGGCTGGGCTGCTCTTGTAGCACAAAAAATGAATCTGCCTTTGGTCTATGTCCGTTCCAAAGCAAAGGAGCACGGGCAGAAAAAGCGCATAGAAGGAGATTTGCAAAAAGGAAAAGATGTCGTCCTCATTGAAGACCTGCTTTCCACAGGCGGAAGTGCCATCTCTTCTGTGGAGGCTCTACGGGAAGAAGGCGGGGCGACAGTGACCGATGTGGTGGCTATCTTCACGTATGAAATGCTTTCCTCCGTGGAAAAGGCCCAGCAGGCGTCCGTAAAACTACACCCGCTTTCCGGCCTCACAACATTACTCGAAGTAGCGGTAGAGCAGGGGAGACTGACGCAGGAGGAGGCGGCTCTTGTGGGCGAGTTTACGGAAGATCCACAGAACTGGCACGCGAGACTCTCAGCTTCCTAGAACTGTTTCAAAAACCTCAGATCTCCCGGGAAGAGTGAGCGAATACTCGGGATTTGGTGTCTGATCATCACCATGCGGTCTATACCAAACCCAAAGGCGAATCCCTGCCATTTTTCCGGATCTATATTGCAGTTTTTCAGAACATTGGGGTGCACCATGCCACAACCCACAATTTCCAGCCATGTGCCTTCTTTCGTTTGCTGCTCTTCGCTGCGCCAGCGCACATCCACTTCCAGACCCGGTTCTACAAAGGGGAAGAATCCGGTACGGAAGCGAAACTCGGCATCCTTGGAAATGAGTTCGCGAATAGCAGTGACCATAATTGCCTTCATGTTTGCAAGTGTAATGTGTTCCCCAATCATCAATCCCTCAAATTGGTGGAACATGGGAGAATGCGTGGCGTCTGCGTCCTTTCGGTACACTTTACCCGGAAACACTGCTCTAAACGGTGGTTTGTGTGAGCGCATGTAGCGAATTTGGCCCGGGGAAGTATGGGTGCGCAGAAGTTTTCTTTCTTTGCCCGTTGTGCCTTTGATCCAGAAAGTATCCTGGGCATCCCGGGAAGGATGGTTCACCGGAAAGTTGAGCTGTGTAAAGTTGAGGTCTTCCGATTCCACTTCCGTGCTGTACATTACATCAAAACCCATACGACCAAATACCTCTTCCACCTGTGCAATAAACTCATGCACGAGGTGGAGGTGCCCCTGTTCCCGTTTTGGGAGATTGAGCGAAAAGTCCACGGTTTCTTTCTGCAGCACATCGGCATCCGGGGCAGAGAGCTGTTCCCGGCGCGCTGCAATGGCTTCCAGAATTTTGGACTTGAATGTGTTCAAACCCTTCGCCTTCTCCTTACGTTCTTCTGCTGGCAGATCCTTTATTTTTTTCATCTCCACTGTCATCCATCCGTCTTTGCGTCCAAAGTATTTGTGTTCGCACAAGGCGAGCTGCTCCTCGTCTTTCATGTCAAGAATTTCTTGGAGAGTCTCTTCTATGAGTTTCGGTGATAGTGGTGTGTCAGCCATCTAAAAATATGGTACCTTCTTTTTTGTGCTGAATCTAATGGTCCAGTGCCAATTCAATAAAGAAAAAAACGCCGTAGATCATAAGTCCTATCCACCAGTTTAGGAGTTGCAGCAAGTGAAAGAGCACAAGAATGACTGTGGCACAGGCAAGAAATATTCCCTGCCTGAGCGAGATGGAAAGCATTTTTCCCATATCCCAGGTATGGAAGGGGAGGAGTTTCCACAGCCCGAACAGGAGCAGAGCTCCCAGCGTTCCAACGGTCAGAAACAGGCTTACAAAAAACGCAGGTACGGCCTGCAATGGTGCGGTGAGCGGACTCACACGCAGAAGCACAATGAGTAAGGATGTGGTGGAGAAGAGCGCCGCAAGACTAATGCCAAAAAGAAGATTGGGCATAAAGGGGTGTGTTACGCCGCAGCATCCAAAAATGCTTTCAGAGCAGCAAAGTCATCGTACAGAGCCTGCCGGAAGCTGCCGTTGTGCAGAGCGGCAGCGGGGTGGTAAATAGGGAAAATGGCAATATCCTTTAGCTTCTGTGGTTTTCCGTGCGCCTGTGTCATTCCGAGTTTCGGGAAAAAGTGACCGAGTGCGTGGCGCCCGAGCGGCACAATCACTTTGGGTTTTAGAATGGCAATTTCCATTTTGAGCCAGGGCATGCACTGTTCCTTCTCTTCGTCTGTGGGATCCCGGTTTTCGGGTGGGCGGTACTTCACCACATTGCTGATGTACACGTCCTCACGCCTGAGTTCTATGGATTCCAGTAACTCATTGAGGAACTTTCCCGCAGGTCCCACAAACGGGCGCCCCTGTTCGTCTTCCCGCTGTCCCGGTGCCTCACCTATAAACATAATCTTTGCGTTTGCATTCCCCTCACCAAGAACAGGATTTGCTGTTTTACAGAGCGCGCAGCCGTCCCAGGCTTTGAGTTTTTCTTGGAGGACGGGAAGGGTGATGTTCATAGAATGCGTATGTTGTATATGGTATGCAGTATGTAGGGAAGGAGTTCCCATATACCACATACAACATACCACATACCGGTATCAGTTCTGAGAGAAACAATGATCAATTAATACTTTGCTTTCACATCCGCGATACGGTCCCGCACCTTCTGCTGCAAACCCTCATCTGTTTCTGCGAGGATCTTCACGGCGGCCAGTGCCGCATTCTTGGGATTGAGCACCGTCATCACGGGGACATCGGAAGGCATACGCAAGCTGGAGTGCAGGTCCACCATGTACTCATCCAGCTTTTCAATAGGTGGACAATTCACAACAGGGTGAATGCAGCTCCCGGCTACCACTCCGCCGAGCCCGTTACTCATTCCCACAACGGTAATGACCACTTGCGGCTGCGGATCGGCATTGATGTTCGCTATGTGCTCCACTACCTTTTCGGGCACCTTGTGAGCCGATGACACAATAATTTCCGATGGTACGCCAAATTCACTGAGCAGATCAGCAATCTTTTGCGCATAGCCTTCGTCAGATTTGGAGCCAAGAAGGAAGGTAACTTTCATTGGTGAGTGTGAAGTCTACGTCCATTGTAGCGTAGAGATGAATGCAATGAAGTGGAAGATAGATTTTTTTGGTGGAGCTAGAGGGATTTGAACCCTCGACCTCTTGCATGCCATGCAAGCGCTCTAGCCAGCTGAGCTATAGCCCCATAGGTGAATTGCAGATGAGCAAGGATCGGAGTGACGTTGCGAATCGCAAGATCCTATGCCCGCCGTAGTCCCGAGCGAAGTCGAGGGACGAAGGTGGGCTGGACGCAATGAGCCTTTGCCCTGCTTTGCTCGCCACGTGGCGCAGCCTATCTCATCCTGGCTTTTGCAATGTGAATTCCGTGGCGTTCCACGTAGACGTGCATAAGCACGTCTTTACATGGTGCGCCCGACAGGATTTGAACCTGTGGCCTCCTGGACCGCAACCAGACGCTCTATCCGGACTGAGCTACGGGCGCATATGAATGATGAAAGAAA
>PFDR01000049.1:11533-21975 GCA_002772545.1 Candidatus Peregrinibacteria bacterium CG10_big_fil_rev_8_21_14_0_10_49_10
GCGTAGGTGGACGAAGGCTGAAGCTACGGGCGCATGTGAATGATGAAAGAAAGATCATTGCCTCTACAACGACAGAGTTACACATCCTGAACCGATGCGAACGAAATGAGTATCTGGTTCGGGGCGGGCGCATAAAAGCCGACTTACGATACTGTGCTGTGTGATTTGCTTCAATAGTATTGTTGAGTATCTTTGTAGACTCGGACGGAACATCATTACAGCCACTTCCTCTTTTTCAGCCATAGCAACATGCCGAGTCCCACTGCAGCCATCACGCAAAGAACTGCGGGGTAACCCCACTCCCACTGGAGCTCCGGCATATGCCGGAAGTTCATGCCATACACACCTGCTATAAAAGTGAGCGGAATAAAAATAGTTGCTATAATGGTGAGCACTTTCATTACGTCGTTGGTGCGGTGGCTCATAATGGAGAGGTAGTTATCCAACATGTTTCCAAGGAGGTCCCGGAACGTGTCGACGGTTTCTGTGGACTGAATAATATGGTCGTAAGCGTCACGCAGGAATGGTCTGGTGGATTCCTGCATGAGAGGGGAGGCAAGCTGCTGGATTTGCAAAACCACATCACGCAGAGGGTAGATGGCCTTACGCACAAACAGCATTTCCCGTCGCATGTCGTAAATGGAACCTATGAACGCATCATCGGGATTTTCTATGAACTGCTGTTCCATATCCTCTATGGTTTCTCCCAGTTGTTCGAGAACCGTGAAGTAGGCATCCACTGTGGAGTCGAGCAGACGGTACACCAGGTAGTCCGCTCCTCCGGAACGGAGTTTGCCCATGCCGGAACGCAGCCGGTCGCGAATGTGGTCGAAGTAATCCTGTGGCTCTTCCTGAAAAGAAAGGACGCAGTTTTCCTTCAGAACCAAACTCAGTTGTTCTACAAAAACATGGTCGTGTTTCTCATCGAAGTGGAGCATTTTTACAACTACGAAAATAGCATCGTCATACTCTTCTATTTTCGGGTGTTGGGTCGTATTTAAAATATCTTCCAGAAGCAGTGAGTGTAGATTAAATTCCTTGCCCACGGCTTCTATGAGATGTGCATCGTGCAGGCCATCAATATTCATCCAGCAGACCGCGTCCTTTCTTTTGTGTTTGCCGTATTCCTCTATGGACTGCAGTTCCACTTCTTCCACGGTCTTTTCGTTGTATGTCCACAGCGTGATGTGCGGCTTGGTCGTCTTCTTCTCACCCACATGTTTAAGCGAACCGGGGGAAGAGCCGTGAGTAGAGACAGTCTTTAAGAACGACGGAATGCGTCGGGAGCGTACTTTTGTCATTGTCCGTAGTATGACCGAAAAATGTGTCCGGAGGAAAGTAGGGCAGCATTGCCATATGGGGAAGAGTGGTGGGTATTCGCCTTCTTCTCACATCTATTTTACTCTCTGTTTCAGGGCGAAATTGAGCAGATACAAAGTTGTGATTTCGCTGTTGCACAATTCTTATTAAGTCTGTGAAGTCATTCGCGTCTTCTCTCATATGGTGCATACTGTCCGTATGATCGTTGTACGGAAAGTTTTTTTTGCTGTAGTACTCGGGGGCATACTTCTGATGGGTGTGACTTCGCATACACTTGCCCAAGATCCTGCAAAGAAAGTGGATGAAACAAAGCTCACCATGCTCCTTGAGGCTTCTCTTGTGAATGCAAGCGATAGTTTCCTGCAAAAAAGAATCAACGAAGAACAGGAAAATATTCGCAACCTCATAGAAGACGAACTCAGTATTTTGGTCACCGTCCCTTCCGACGAAGAAGAAATAGAGAGCAGCGGGGAGTTTTCCCGTGCCATAGAGCGGCAACGCACCATTATCCGATCACTCGAAGAGCGTTTACGTGAACGGAAGATAGATCTGGATTTACTGATTGCGGAAGAGCAGCGATTTTATCTTGATCCCGGTGCGGCTTCCGGAGCGCTGACTGAGTTCCGTACCACCAAATCTCACCCCCAATTACTCGCCCGCAAAACTGTTCTGCAGGAGCGTATTGCTTTCCTGAATATTCTTATACCGCATCAGAAAGATCGTCTGGAGCGTCTTATTGCAGACCAGAGATTGCAGCAGTTCGGGGTACTCATCGAATTTGGAAAATACTTCCTTATCGCCCTTGGTATTCTGCTCATTGAAAGACTCATCCAGAATTTTCTGCTGGTACATATTTCAAATCAGAATATTCGTTACCGGGTGACCAAGTTTTTCAGTGGCAGTGTATATGTATTTTTACTCCTGTGGCTTCTGGGAGTTCTGTACACACACAATCCCGGTATTCTTGCTTCATTCGCCATTGTAGGAGCTGGTGTTGCCATTGCACTGCAGGACGTTATTAAAGATGTTGTAGGGTGTCTGGTCATTTACCAGAACGATCTTTTCTCTCAGGGAGACCGTATTAGCATTGGTGCAAAAACAGGGCAGGTCATAGACATCGGACTGCTACATACCAAGGTACTTGAGATTGGTTTACCTCCGGAGGGTGTGCTCGAACAAACCGGCAAAGTGCTTTCCATACCCAACTCAAAAGTTCTCGTAGAGCCTGTAAATAACTACAATGTAACTTCCGATTTTGTGAAGGCGGAAATTGCCCTGGTATTAAGCTTTGAGAGTAATGCAAAGAAAGCCGAAGAAATTCTTACCAGCATTCTTCAGCAGTCCACGGATGATTTTTCTGAACGTGACCGCATGCAGCACGCCATTCGTACCAGAAGTATGTATGTTCCGTATCAGCCCAGCAGCGCCACTGTGTTTAAGTCTATTGCGGCAGACGGTGTGCAGTTTGTTCTCCGTTTCACAGTGCCTATTGGTATGCAGCGGGTGATAGTCTCAGAACTGACGGGTAAGATTCTAGAAGGATTCCGGACAGAATCCGATATAGAACTTGCGTACCAGACAAGCAGAATTATTGCAGAGGGAAGCGTGCACTAGAAACCGTCTGCGTAACTTTTACAGTTCACATGTGTAGTACCACTCTCCAATTACGGCAAAAGGTCCATAGCTACCTCTACCAGGTCAATGCAGTGAAATCTTCGGAGCATGCTATAGCACTGGGGTTTGCCATAGGAAGCTTTCTCGCCATTATACCGCTGTTCGGACTCAGTGTTCTTTTTGCCATGCTGGTTGTTCTGCTCTATAAAGATGTGAACAAGTTGGCTCTGTTTGGTGCCATTGCCTTCTGGAATCCATTCACACTCATTCCCGTGTACTATGCGAGTTTTGAGATTGGTGACTTTCTGTTCGGGAATGCTCCGATTATTGAGTATGACCTGACATTTGCAGATCACGTATTTAGCTTTACACGGCGTTTTCTTGCGGGAAATGCACTGCTTGCCTTCGGTCTTTCCTGTTTGGCCTATACACTCATGCGGTGCTATGTGAAATATGTGCGGAAGCGAGACTAGCGCTGGAACCTTCCTTTGTGCTACAAATAGAACAATGCTGTTTTTATTCCGCAAAAAAGAGAACATTCTCATTGCCACACGGCACGAGCAACATGCTGCCGTGGTGCATCTTATAGAGCAGGGAACGCTTGGTAGCGGGTATTACATGTTATTGCTTCTTGCTGCTCTCATCATTACACCCGGTCTGCTCATTGATAATGTTTCCGTCATCATCGGAGGTATGATTTTGGCTCCGCTTATGGTTCCTCTGCTCTCGCTTTCCCTTTCCCTTGTGGCAGGGAGTCTCACGGGGTTTTTGCGTTCCATCCGTATTCTGGTCATCTCGTTTATTCTCACACTCGGAACATCCGCTATTATGACCGTTGTACTTTCCAAGGCATACCATGTTGTTACGTGGATTCCGGAAGAAATCAGCCCGGGCGTCTATATTTTCATCGCCTTCTGTTCCGGCATCGCAGGCGCTTTTGCCTGGGTAAAAAAGGATATGTCTGCCAGCGTTGCAGGTGTAGCTGTAGCTGTGTCATTACTCCCTCCTCTCTGCGCTGCAGGAATAGGTCTGGCCCTTAAGGATATAGGCCTCGTGCGGAATTCGCTTGTCCTCTTCGCAGCGAACCTTGTTGGTATCTGTTTTGCTGCATTCATCGTGTTCTGGATTCTGGGATTCCTCAATTCCAGAAAAGTGGAGGAGAAGGAGATAGAGAAGGTGGAGAAGTAATCTTTTTGGTGAGCGACAGAATTTCCGATTCTTTGAGGGATTCGTTCGTTCGTTGGCTCGTTCACTCGTTACTCGTCTTCGTTTTCTGCTATGAAACGAGTAACGAGCAACATAGTAACGGGCAACGAAACAGTGTGGACTTTCCTCTATAAAAAAACCGGGCACCTGCCCGGTAGTGACTGTGTCACCACGGAGCAAATGCCCGGCGGCACTCTTTAGAGAACTTCGAAGTTATCCAAAGAGCGGTAAGCGCAGATAACCACTCTGCATCCCCCTACCCTTTGACACGATACCGGGCGTGCCACCCTGTGTATCTTTGTTGTAACCCGAATGCTCGGGTATCGGCCCTCCGTTTAGTGCCTGGAGGTGGGCTGTGTATGTTTGTATCATCCCTTCCCGCATACGCGGGAGGGAACTGTCGGCCTGGTGAGTTGCCGAAGCAGGGAGGAGAGAGAAGTGACTAAAACACACGACTGAGACAGAGGTGCGCCTTGGAACGAGTCCAAGGAAAGACCCATAACTACATGCGAATGCAAAGCCGGAGCCCTCCAAACCATGCGACTTATGGTGTCACTTCTCTCTGCTCCCTGCGGAGGAAGGGGAGATGGTCTGAAGGAACAAATCAAATCATTATACCACTTATTTGTTTCTTAAGCAATACTCCTAGTTTTGTCCTAATTACTTTCCTATTTTCTTTGAGCGCAGTAGTTTGTAGCGCAGTACAAAGTTTCAGGTTCAAAATGCTACTGCGCTCTATACTACGTACCTACAATGAGCAATATGATCCCAGGTAAGCTTGTCCTCATCATCGGCCCCAGTGGAGTAGGCAAGAGTGTCATTCTTAAAACTTTGCGAAAAAAGCATCCGGAATTGCATTTCCCCAGATCTGCAACGACAAGGGCACGTCGCAGGAACGAAGGGGCTGATCTGTACAATTTTGTTACAGAGAGCGAATTTGATGCATTGCAGGAGGCCAATACGCTTCTGGAATGGGCCGTCGTGCACGGAGGTGCACGGTACGGCACGCTTGCGGAAGAAATTATTCCCCCCATAGAGCAGGGGACGGTGGTAGTACGGGAAGTGGATGTGCAGGGGTTCGATAGCATTCGCAATCATAAGTATTTCCGCGGAGAGAATGCCCCCTATGTATTACAATCTATTTTTATTCTTCCCGAAAGCGAAGAGCAGCTTATTCGACACATTACCCATCGGGCTCCCATGGCAGAGGCTGAGCTGAAGCACCGCATTGCAAGTATGAAGAAGGAACTTGCATATGCAGAGGAGTGCGATGTGCAGATCGTGAACAGAGAGGGGGCGCTCAAAGAGACTATTGCTCAGGTAGAGCGTGTTCTAGTTTCTAGTTTCTAGTTTCTCATCACTCGTTTCATCCTCATCCTCATCCTCATTCTTTGTTTCATCTTTTTCTCCTTCCAGCACTTTACTACCCACTACGGAGCCTATGGCACCGCCAATAATGAGTCCCGCAATTATCCGTTTGAGTGTACGGTCGGACTTTTTCGCCTTATTTCGACGACGAAAGAACCACATAAGCCGATACAGTGTAGCAGAAAATGCCTCTTGCAAGCGTCGTTTCCATAATTTTAGGACAAACCTCAGGAAAGCATCTTAAAACACAATCCTGGATGTTCTTTCAAAGAAGGTGCAGTGTACAAAATGCAATCCACAGTAAGGTATTCAATAGAGAAAAATGGAGAATATTGGCTCTTGAAATGTGTAATTTTATTTGAACAACTTGTTATGTGCGTCCTCGTATGTTTACCTCGGGGTGTTTCTGTATTTCTTCCGTCACCACTCTCTCTATTTCAGCCAATTTCCCGGGACTCCGTGCTTCCAGACAAATGGAAATACACGGACTGGTATTACTCTGGCGAATACCCGCCCATGCCCCGTCCCCAAAATCTATGCGTGCTCCGTCCATGGTTTTCACAGGATACTTCTTTGCAAAGTGTTCGGTTATTTCACCTATGACGCGTGTTTTTTCTTCATCCGGGCAAAACGGACGTTGTTCGGGAGTCTGGTACACCGTGGGAAAATCTGCACACAGTTTAGAGACGGGCTTGCCGGCAGCGTGCACAATCTTCAGTACACGCAAGGCTGCCACAAGTGCGTCATCAAACCCGAAGTATTCCTCTCCGCAGAAGAAGTGGCCTGACTGTTCCCCGCCGAGCAGCGCACCATGTTCCTGCATGGCATGTTCCACAAAAGAGTGCCCCACCTTACACATGACCGGTACACCACCCCATCTCCTTATTTCCGTTTGCAGAGCACCGGAGCTGCTTACTGTACACACCACAGGTTTTCCCTTATGGCGGGAAAGATGATCCTGTGCAAGGAGCAAAAGCACCTCATCGGCCGTGCGGATGGTGCCTTGCTCATCTACCAAGCCGAGGCGGTCACCGTCACCATCGAATGCCACTCCGAGTGCGCACTTCTTTTCAGTCACGGTATGTTGAAGATCTTTCAGCGTTTCTCTCTTACTGGGGTCCGCAGCGTGGTTGGGAAAGGTGCCATCCGGTTCCGTATAGAGTTCATGTACCTCGCAACCTGCGTGCCGCAATGCCTGGGCGTATACAGGCCCTGCGACACCGTTTCCTGTATCTATGGCTACGGGCATATTCTGGGCAAATGACCCAAACAGTTCCTCTAAAAAGGCAAAGTAGGGAGAAATGGCATCCCATTCTTCTCCGGATCCTTCACCGTCCACAAATTGCTCTTTCTCTATGCGTCTCCGGAGGTTCTGGATGTCCTCTCCGGCATAGGCGTGTGCATCCCGTATCTGCAGTTTTATACCGTTATCTTCCGCAGGGTTGTGGCTGGCGGTAATCTGTACGCCGCCATCCAGACCCTTTGTACAAATGGTGAAGTAGTTGAGAGGGCTTGGCGTCTGTCCTATATGTAAAACAGTGCAACCCGTTGAACACAGCCCTTCCATCATGGCTTTCTCAAAATCAGGACTGTGTGTACGTGCGTCGCGCCCAAGCACAACGGTAGGGTGTTCCTTTTTAGAGAGCTCGCGCAGTACAGATCCAAAACCGCGTCCAATCAGCCGGTACGTTTCCTCGGTCAACTGTTCGCCGGCTGTTCCGCGAATGTCATACGCGCGGAAAATGTGAGGATTGAGGGGGGTCATTTCTGGCCTAGCATAGCAGTTATTTCCATGAATGCAGGTGCTTCCTTGGTGTAGCGTAATTTTGGTATCCTCCTTCGCCTCACCCGCGAAGGGGTGCGGCTCGGAAGGTCCGTTTGTTCTGCAACGCATGTTATGGAAATAGTCATAAAAATATGTTATAATATCCATAGAAGACCAGCATATCTATCCTATGAAAAAAAGCCTCAAAGTAGCGTATTTCTCCATGGAAATAGGCATCAAAAGCGAAATGCCGACCTACGCCGGCGGACTTGGTATGCTGGCAGGGGATATGATGCGTTCCTGTGCGGATATGGCTGTACATGCAGCCTGTATCACCATGTGCTGGCAGCACGGCTACATGAAGCAAACTATCCATCCCGATGGTTCCCAGATCTACGAAGACCGCCAGTGGAATCCTGCAGACTATATGGAAAAGATACAGCAGACCGTTACGGTGACGCTGGAGGGAAGGGAAGTAACGGTTGGCGCCTGGAAGTACGAGCTTAAAGGTTTGCAGGGCACGGTTCCGGTGTACTTTTTGGACACGAATCTCGAAGAAAATTCTCCCGCAGATCGTGAGATCACAAAGTATCTCTACGGAGGGGATGGCACTATGCGCTTAAAACAGGAAGTTGTTCTGGGTATAGGAGGTGTGCGTATGCTTCGCGCTCTCGGTTATAAAGAAGTCGGCACGTTCCACATGAACGAAGGCCATGCTGCATTCCTCACACTGGAGCTTTTGCGTGAGCGGGATTTTAAAGATGATGCCGTACGTCCCAATTGTGCTTTTACCACGCATACACCGGTGAAGGCCGGTCACGATGTATTTGCGTACGATCTTGCCTGGAAGGTGGTAGGGGACATGCTGCCGTGGCACATTAAAAAGCTGGCCGGAGAGGATGCACTCTCCATGACGTTGCTTGCTATTCGCTTGAGCAGGTACACACACGGTGTCTCCAAAATCCACGGTGAAGTCTCCCGTCTGATGTTTCCTGACGAAAAGATCGATTCTATTACCAATGGTATCCACCATCTTACGTGGGCATCTCCGGAAATGCAGACAGTGTTAGATACCTATGCAAACGGCTGGCGGCAAGATCCCACCATCCTTTCACATCTTCACTGTGCCGACCTTCCCGATGATGCAATCTGGCAGGCACATCAGGCGGCCAAGCAGCGTCTTATAGAGGAAGTGAACAAGCACACGCTTTTGCAGTTTGATGTCAATCATCTCACCATTGCCAGTGCTCGTCGCGTTGTGCCCTACAAACGACCTGAACTGCTGTACCAGAATCTCGAACGACTCAAAGAAGTCGCATGTGGACGCCTGCAGATTATTCATGCCGGTAATGCGCATCCTTCAGACACGTTCTCCCAAAGTGTTATTCAGCGCATGGTACAGCGGTCCAATTCCCTGAAAGACTGTGTGAAGATTGTCTACCTGGAAAACTACAATCCCGATCTCGCCAGACTTCTCGTTTCCGGCGCAGACATTTGGCTGAATACACCTACGCGTCTCTATGAAGCCTCGGGTACGTCGGGTATGAAGGCATGCATAAACGGTGTGATGAACCTCTCCACTCTCGATGGCTGGTGGATAGAAGGCTATGGCATGGACCCCGAAAGCGGTTGGCGCATTGGCTCCCTTGCCCGTGCAGCGGATATAGACGCGCACCGTGCTATAGACGCCGAAGATCTCTACACCCAGCTCCAGTACGAAGTGATTCCCGAGTACTACTACAAGAACCGTGATCGTTGGATTCGCCGCATGAAGAGGGCGATTCGTCTGGTAGGCTTCTTTAATACAAACCGTTGTGTACAGGAGTATCTGCAAAAGGCGTGGGTTTTGTAAAATTTAAGGATCAGACTTAAAATCTTTGATTGCAAAAGTAAATTTGATAGTTGTATGTACTTGACATATATTAATAAATATGTAAAATGCGTTTCGATATGTCTGAACAGTCTGATGCTTCATTGGCCGTGAGAAATGTATCTCTTCCGGCAGATGTGTCTGCTATTATTGCAGAGCAACTTCCTAAAATACGTTTGGCGATAGGCCCTACACTTGAAGGTATAAAGCAGCGTCTAAGGCTAAAACAACATAAGCATATTTTTGTTGTAGATGGTGGTGATATCTGTGAAGCCTCTGTAAGAGATGAGGGTAGGATCCCTTCTGTTGTAATTTCTCGACTGAAATCGGGGGGATATGTTAGTGGTCTTACACCAGGTACGCAGTGGGCAATGACAAGAGAAGAGCTAGAACGCAAGCTTGCAATAGATTCTCCTATAGAAGATAGCATTTCTGCCCTAACAAACAATGATGCTGGAGGTGTAGATCCGGGTTCCCCCCTGAAATCTTCCTTGCATCTTCTAGTAAGAATCAGCGATGCTTTTACCCTTGATGTAGACAGTATGGATGATCTTGTTCAAGAAGGTCTTTTTGATCAAACCTTGTATGTTGCCTTCAAAAATGAGCTGGATGAATTGTTTAAAAAGGTGACAGCCCAACTCACAGCGTTGAAATCTATAGACCAGAATAGTCCTGCTTATACTGCTGTTGCAAATGCGCTTTTACCAGCAGCTATCGAAATTGTGTTCAACTTTGTGCAAAGAAACGCAAGGAAAATTGAACTCTTAAGTCAGACAGCTTCTGATCCCGAAGCAACAGTCAGAGTTTTAGAAGCTTTGTTAAAAACACAGGAGCAGTGCAAGGAGATATTAGCCAAATCGAATGCACCACTGGATGATTTGATTTATGAATTGCAAGCTGCACAAAGGAAAAGGCGATAAGTACTGAGCAAAACCCGTCAGATGAATAAGCAAGGGAAGATCTATTAAATAAGGCTAAGGTTAAGGCTAAAGGGTAAGGTTAAGGTTAAACTTCTAGCCTTAGCTTTAGCCTTAGCCTTACAATCCACGTGTGTCACCCTTTAAGATCGTCGGCATCCTCAACACCACCCCCGATTCTTACTTTGATGGTGGCCAGTTCAATCAAGTGGATACAGCGGTAAAGCGGGCAGGAGAGATGCTTGCAGAAGGTGCAGACATCATAGAAGTGGGAGGCGAATCCACTGGCCCGGGTTCTCGGGATGTTTCTTTAGAGGAAGAGCGGGAACGCACTATGAGCATCATTCAGGCCATTTTAAAAGCATATCCGGATACACATGTT
>PFDR01000084.1 GCA_002772545.1 Candidatus Peregrinibacteria bacterium CG10_big_fil_rev_8_21_14_0_10_49_10
TGCAAAATACTCAAAACAGGGATACAAAAGCATTGCAATTGAAACTCGATGAGCTTATTTACGTTAATAAGAAAGCGCGCAATGCACTTCTGGAAGCTGAAGAAATGCTGGATGACGAACAAATGCAAAGAGAAAGCAATGAATTTAGAAATAAGCGAGAAAGATCGAACTACTAAAGAACACTCAAAATAGGACTTGCGACGTATGTGGAAATCTCCTATGCTCTCAGCAATATGCGAACCGCATTCTTGTTACTCGTCAGCCTCTTCTCCTTTACAGTCGTGTGCCCCATCACCATGGCGGCAATGCCGATGGATGTGGCAGAGACGCAAGACGTACCTCATGTAATACAAGACGATGAGGATGACAGAGGCGCGATGCCTTGTGAGCAGTGCAAAAAAGAGAAAGAGGAAATTGTTACATCATTTGGTTCTCAAACGGAAGCTCACTTCTCGATGACCATCCCTACGGCACCCCTCGCATTCTGGGAACTTCCCGATCCTTTGAGTACAAATCAGCAGACACCTCTCTTTGCGAACGGACCGTCGATACCGACGGAGACTCTCGTCGGAACAGTGATTTTGCGAACGTAAATCCACTTCATCTTAAGCAGGTAACATGGCGATTTTTGCCATTTACTCTTTTCATATCATTCCCCATTTTCCTATGGTTCAACTCTGTTCAGCACAGGTGAAAAAATTCGTTCCCACACTCCTCGTTTTATCCATCGTCCTCCTCGCAGGATGTGCTTCGCAAAAGCCTCTTACAGAAACAGAGCAGGCTCAGCAGTACGGCATGACTATCGAACGGTACCGCGAAGAGAAGCAGGCTGCAGCTCGCATGAATCACAGTTGGGATGAACACGTGAAGATGCTCAGGATGGAGGGCAAACTCTAATAATTCTATGCAGTATTTTTACCGATTATCACAGGGATTGCGGTCTTGCTGGAACCGCGCAAGCGCACGTATCACTATGTTTGGAAGTGGAGCGGTGTGCCTCGTCTTCATTCTCTCATTGAGTATCTATGTGGCAATGCCGCGTGACAATGTGCCACCAACGCTTGTCAAAACAGGAAGAGAATTGGTAGGCGCTAGTGATACGGAACTAGCAACCATCATCCCAACCTTGATCAGTGGCTCATCCTCTGTCATTCTTCTCGGCTCCGTTCTGTCGCACGAAACGGCAAACATCTATCCGAGGCGCGACGGCATTGTGGAAGACATTTACGTGGATATCGGAGACACAATCCAAAAAAACCAAGTAGTAGCACTGTTCCTTCCCAAAGGAGTAGAAGGACAGAGCGCTGCAATGATTGCCGAAAAGCAAGCTCGAAAATCCCAAGCGAAGTCTAATCTGATAACTGCGGAGCAGGTCGCAAAGGAAACCATTATCAATGCAAGGCAGAAGATCAATGAAAAAGAGACGACATTGCTAGTTGCCGAACGTGAACAGGAAGGTATCCTTCAAACTTTTGCAGAATCGGAAGCAAATGTGGCGCAAATGCAGAATCAGGCATTTACGGTTATTCAGAACGCAAGACAACTTGTCGAATGGGTACTACTCGGCTCAAATAGTAGAACCAGAGAGTACATCGAGGAGTATGAAGTGCTCGATAACATTGGGCAACTGAATGCCAGCACTATTCCCCGCGTAGTAGTTGTGGAAATATTCAATGCTGTTCTCAACAACGAATCAGCCTATTATAGTGCAGCTTCCAAAGATCAGAAAGCCGACATAATCAATGCACTGTTTGTACAGATGGAGGATTTGTTAAGACAGATGCTGGGTCTCTTACAGACAACAGCCTCGGCGCCATCTTCGAAGACAGTCGATCATTATTCCTACGATGAATTGAATGACCGCATCGAGAAAGTAATCGATGCACAGAATGATGTTTTGAAAGCACAGGAGAAGATTGAAGATGCACAAAATAGCTTTGATACACTCATTGCATCAGAACTGGAACTCTATCAAGCATACCGTGGCGGAAACATAAGCGGCAAAATGAGTAACAAGGTGCGTACTATCAAAACGGAGATTCAAACTGCCCATAACTCTCTTGCACTCACAGAAGCCAATCAGGAACAGATGGTGGAAAGACAGAGGACTCAAATCAGTATTGCTGATGCCATGTTGCAATCAGAATATGCACAGAGTGGCCACCGCCAGATTCGTTCTCCTTTTGCAGGCACCATCTCCAAGCGTTTCATTGATGTTGGACAGATTGTGATGCCCTCCATGCCCGCATTCGAGTTGACCAACGTG
>PFDR01000063.1:0-4604 GCA_002772545.1 Candidatus Peregrinibacteria bacterium CG10_big_fil_rev_8_21_14_0_10_49_10
ATCAATTCCGATAACGGAACGGCCGATGCCGTGCTGACATTTGGCAATGATGCCGCTGCAGAAACAGTACGGTTCTCCGATACCACCAATGGTTTCATTTTCTCTGACGATGTGGAAGTACAGGGAACCCTCTCGGGTGCGAACCTGAATGTGATGGCGGGAGGAAACTCCTACATTATGGGGAGTGTAGGTATTGGGACAGCTTCACCAGGAACATACCTACACGTCTTTAAAGGATCTGCAGGGGCAGATTATGTCGCAGAAAGTAACTCCGTAGGCATTTACGAATCAAATGTAGATAGTTTCCTAGACTTTACAGCGCCGGGCAATAAAACAGCAGGATTTAGATTTGACGTTGGTGCGGACTCACAGGGATTCTTGGCCTATGATGGTGCATCTGCTGGAGCTACACCCAACACATTCAGGTTTGGTGCAGGTGCACAGAATAGACTCGTAATCAATGGCACTAGCGGAAATGTTGGTATCGGAGATACAACGCCTAATGCGAGACTGGACGTAGCAGGAGGTATCACCGGTTCAGCACTGCAAGTCACCGGGACTGCAAGATTTGACTCTACAGTAAGAATAAATGGAGTCACCTATACCTTCCCAGCGTTTGATGGCTCTGCATCCGGAAAAGTTTTGAAAACAAACAGTGCAGGAAAATTAAGCTGGAGCGCAGATTCGGGATCTTCCTACACAGCAGGGCAAGGCCTTACTCTTGGCAGCTCAACCTTTAAAGTGAATTCCACACTTACAGGCACGCTGCTGAAATTTAGCACTGTTTCGGGTGCTCTGCTCGTTCATGCACGGGATAAGCTGAGCTCATCGGGAACCTTGCTTGTTAACGGAGCAGCCACGTTTAACTCCACTGTAAAACTCGGAGGAGTCACCTATACCTTCCCAGCGTTTGACGGCTCTGCATCCGGAAAAGTTCTGAAAACAAACAGTGCAGGAAAATTAAGCTGGAGTGATGACAATACCGGTGGAGGTGGAGGCATTTCGTTTACAGATGCCGCATCATACTTTGTAAACGATGGAGGAGACACCATGACTGGTGGACTTCTGATTACAAGCACAAACAATGGTGCTCTAACGGTTGAAAATGGACATCTCTTAGAAGTTGCCGGAGCAATGTCCGGTGCATCTATTCACGCACAGAGCATGCTAACATCCAGTGGACAACTCATTGTAAAGTCTTCACTCAAGAAAGGCTCCGGTGCGGTCATCATAGTCTCTGCAGAAAGACAAACTGGTGCGTACATTTTTGCTTCCGGTGCGGCTGTTCTGGCTTTGGACTCTCCACAGGGTAGTTCGAGATCCGGAACCGGTACGAGTCCGCACATTGCATTCGGTTACAACGGATACTTTGATGTGAAACTTTTCCGATCGGGCTACCGTGGTTCCGGCGAACTCGTTCTGCGAACAGAGGCTAATGGGAGTATTTTGAACCAAAATGTGTTCCGGATTGTCACAAGCGACCCTGCGCAGAGTGGATTTGACCAAAACATCTTCAGATTTACAACCTCCGGTAACGCCTTTGCAGACGGTTCCTTTACAGGAAACGGTGCGGACTACGCCGAGTGGTTCTACTCAGACGATACCCTTACGTTTGGAGATACCGTGTGTATAGACACCAGGAGAGAAAATTCTGTACGTCTCTGTGAAAAAACCGCAGACGAAAACCTGATGGGCGTGGTTTCCAGCCCCACACAAGCCGCTTTTATTGGTAATGCATTCTGGGGAATAAACGGCGAACCAGGACAACACTACTACCTCATAGCACTGTTGGGACAGGTAAAGACTCTGTATTCCACCGAGAATGGGACTATTCTCCCGGGTGATTCCCTCACATCCGCAAGCGTAAAGGGTCTGGCGCGTCGCGCCGATGCCGGAGAACCCACATTGGGTGTGGCACTGGAGGGTTCGGCCAACCATACCGAATCCATAAAAGTGCTCATTTCCCGTAAAAACTCATCGCTCACTGCAGAAAAAGTCGATGAGCGCGTACGCAATACCGTCTCCGAACTGGGCATAGACGATGAGATCAACACAAAAATAGAGGACCTGCTGCTTCCGGGAGGCATGCGCAGGAGCTCAGATGAACGCCTGAAGATCAACATCACCACACTGGAAAACAGTCTGGATATCATTCAGGCTCTGCGCCCGGTGAAGTACCACTTTAAGCCCGACTATCTTCAGAAACATCCTGCAGTCGAAGACAGAGAGTACTTTAACTTCATAGCGCAGGAGTTCCGGCAAGTCCTGCCGGATAGCGTGTACGAAGACAGAGACGGGTTCCTTGCTATAGATACATCCTCCGTGCAGCCCTACCTCGTAGGAGCCGTGCAGGAGCTTGCAACACGGGTGGAGAACCTGGAATCGAAACTTGTCTCCGGAGAGGATGCAGGCAGTGTGCTCTCCATCCCGGAGAACGGTAGCATCGAAGTTACTGCAGGGTACCACCAGCTAGCAAGTGTAGAAGGCAGAAGCCAGAGCATGCTCAGCAAAGTAGAAGGTGGTGTAGTGGGGCAGGTACTTGTACTCAAGCCTAAGCAGGATCAAAAAATAACCCTCCGTATCTCAGCAAATCTTCTGCTGACCAAAGACTTCGAAATGCAGAGTACGGACGATATGATCGTCCTACTCAAGGTGGAAGGTGACCGCTGGGTAGAGCTGACCCGCAGCCAAGGGAAGACATCCGATATGGTGGATCTCTTCTCCGGGTGGAGGAAGGAATTAGAAACCGTGGATGAGTAAGACACTTCTGCAGGCTGCCTGGATCGCGCTCATACACCTGTAGTATACTCAAGGTAGGAGTCTCTCAGCTACTTCTGGGCCTGTATTTGCACACCCCACTCTGCGAGCGCGGAGCGCAAGGCGGCTATGTCATGGAGGGAGTCGTCATACCAATACGTCTGCATACCCATAGCCGCAGGTACGGAAAGGTTGCGCTGTTGATTGTCTATAAAAACTGCCTCCTCCGGCTGACAATTGCACTGCTGTAAGGCAGCATCAAAAATCACTGGAGTACCGTCATGCTTGAGTGCACGTACATCTGCAGAGACAATAATGGGATCAAATAGGTTCTCTAGCTGCATATCTTCATCCATGAGCCTCATGCGCTCTAGAGGATTGTCCGTGATCATCCCAAGAACATAGTGCCCTTTCAGGGCTCTGCACAGGGCAAACATCTCCTCATTTTTGGTCACAGTGCGGAGTGCATGCCTGAGTAAGGTAAAGGAAATTTCTGTGCCTATACAACTGCAGAAATCATGCCAAACATCAGAGTATGTTTAGGATGATTGCAGGAGAGATTTGCAGTGCTTCGTGTAGCACTGCATGACTACATCCGGTGAGAGTGCGGGTACTGCTTTGCAGAGATTCCGGCAAATCGTACCGCTTCCATTAAACTCCGTTGTCAGCACTCCATCAAAATCAAAAAAGATAGCTTTGATCATATACCAGGCTGAGTATAGCAGATATTCCCTGTTTGTTTCCTCACTCACAGGTCAGAGCAGAAAGCCACTGTACAGCTTCTGGATGGTACGCGAATGTGGAGCTCTTTGTGTACACGGAGGAAGACGCAGACGAAAGAGCTGTTGCACTCCCCTCCTCTGTACCGCTATAGTGCGTGCCTATGAGAAATATTACTGATGCCCGATCCGCAGTTTTTTCGGACAAATGGTTTCTGTTCGCCATTATCGCACTCCTCTTCTCGGTGTACTTCTTTTCCATAAAGCCTACAAAAGCCGTACAAGCATGTCACAACACCGCACAGGCATCTGCCAAGAACGCGATGCAGGCACGTGCGCAGCAGAGCCCCGAGAACCCCGACTTCCAGCGCGCACTCCAGGCCGGCATGTTTGTGGACCAGGACTACGTGACCTTCTACAGGAACTGTATTCGCACACGCGGTTACACGCAGTAGTACAAAAAGATCCCACCCCGTAGGTATAGGATCATTGTGCATACAGTGGAGTCTTCACACTATCCTGATTTGTTTGTGGTATTCCAGTTGAGGCTTATAGAACCGGCGTTTGCCTGAGCAGCGGTAGCATTGGTAGCAGCTAGCTTGACCATAACTGTAATGTAACTGTCCGGCGTGTAGGTGCCTGTACTTTCCGGTCCTGTTATATTCGCTGTTGTCCAGTTGGATCCTGCAAGAGCACCTGTGCCCAGTGGTACGAGCGCACCGGCAGTATCGTACAGCTTCATACTTACATAGTTCTGTGTGAGAAGAGGTGTTCCAGTTTTAAAGCGGAACTGAATAGGCGTAGGTGCCCAGTTCGCAAAGTTGTGTGGAATCTTCACCCGGGTAGAAACCCAGTAATCCTGCAACGCAGACTGTGTTGTTTTCCATGTGTAGTTGTTTTCCAGGGAGGTAAGGTTACCACCGGATGCAAAGAGCTGACCCACGGCAGTCGAACCGCTCGCGTAATACACGGCATTTGGGTAATCCGGACTCAGAGCAACGGTATTACCCGAACCGTTCTTTATACTGGTCCAGGCCAAATTTCCTGCACCGTCTGTTGCGAGGATCTTTCCGGAAGCAGAACCATCGGCTCCGGGGAATGTGTATGCCACACCACCAATAGTAAGGG
>PFDR01000063.1:4648-5129 GCA_002772545.1 Candidatus Peregrinibacteria bacterium CG10_big_fil_rev_8_21_14_0_10_49_10
TTCGGCATTGTAGAAGGTAAGTGTCTCATTGGTACCATCGCTTCCAAAGGTAAAGACGGCATTTGCTGCTGTCTGATCCACGTTAATGCTCAAGTTTGCATCGGTGGTAACGGTACCTGTGACATCGAGTGTTCCTGTAATGTTCACATCATCGGAAATATCGAATTCATTGGTTCCATCGTTAAACGTAATGGTTTCATCACCTGCATCGTTTCCGAAGATGAGTTGTGCATTGCCGGTGTCGTCATCGTTTACCTGGAGCGTACCATCGGTAGTCATGTTCCCTACCGTATCGAGCGTGCTGTTAAAGGTTGCAGCACCGTCTATGAGCAACGTTCCGGAGGAACGCAGCTGGTCCCGTGCATGCACGATGGCACCGGAGACCGTGTTGAAGTCAATGAGTGTTCCGGTAAGTGTGGAATTCACACTGAAGGCATTTTCGGAATCGGCAGTCAGTGTAACGCCCTGACCGGCTACGTAT
>PFDR01000063.1:5170-45517 GCA_002772545.1 Candidatus Peregrinibacteria bacterium CG10_big_fil_rev_8_21_14_0_10_49_10
ACTGGCTGTTTGAGCCGTCCATGAAAGCTGACCGGCGCTGTTTGTGGCCAGCACTTTTCCGGAAGCAGAACCATCGGCTCCGGGGAATGTGTATGCCACACCACCAACAGTAAGGGTGGATCCGAACACCGCAGCACCGTCCACGGTAATGCTTCCGCTTGCAGTGAGGTTTCCTTCTACGTGGACGTCATCCGTAAACTGGAAACGGGCATTGGTTACATCCCACCGCAATATTTCATTGGCACTGTCACCAAATCGCAACTCTATATTTGTGGATCCGTCTCCATCGTCAATTATCTGGAATGCCTCTGTATTCACCAGAAGTGTAGGACCCCAGGAACTTGCCTCTGCTACAGACGGTAAAAGACTGGCGAGCAATACACCCACCGCAAGAGTGGCTATACGCTTTTGAATGTTATGGAATAGATGAGGTGACATGATGTCTTTTTTTATATGTGTGACCGATTCTTTCCATTCGATCGAACCATTATACCTCTTTTTCTCTCTCTCGGTAAGGAATGACAACTTGACATATATATAAAAGATGTTTGCCGATTTATGAATACACGCCACCCTTGATATAGGACCATTCATCTCCTATGGAGAAAATACGACAGATCCTCATCGACTACGGACTCTGCAGTAACTCAACATGCTTCATTTTCAACGCACCCAAGTGCATCTGAAAATCATCTTTCGCATACAACTTAAACTTGATAAGGAAGTCCTGTTCAGGGGTCCAAGTGGGAGTTCCCTCAAAAGCAATGTTTGAAGTTGTCCAACTGGTATTCGCCAGCTCAGTAGTGGAACCTGAAAGAGTCACGGGTGATCCGTTCGTATCAAAAACAGAAATATCCATCTTGTTGTTTGTGGTATCTGCTGAGGTAGAGCGGTACGTAATGCTCAGGGGATTTCTTGCCCAGCGAATATAGTCCACAGGAACTGCAATACGTACGATCACATCGTAATCCTGCAGAGACGTAATAGAGCTCGTCCAGAGGTAGTAGTTATTTTTGGAGGTGTTGTCATGCTCGGCATAGAGTTGCCCCACATTGTTCGTGGCATCTCCCTGGAAGGTGGTATTTGCATACTCCGGTTGGAAGACCTGCTGTACAGCATGCTCTCTGTCATCGCTGCTTAGCACCCGAAGATCCGCAACACTGGTTATGGAACCACCCGTTGCTGTAACCGAAGCCAGGGGAATAAAGCTCTTATCCGTTGGGAATGCACTGCCGATTGTGAGTCCGGTAGAGGTAAAGAAGAGATAGTTGGTCGCCTGGTCTGAAAGATTCACGCTTCCGCTGCCGTCATAGTTCGTTATGGCACTATTGACCCGGTAACTACCGCCCGCAATGCTTACAGTCAGACCCGCTCCGCTGGAGACCTTGAGCTGTGTGCCAGCTGCCTCTGTAAGTGAGGTAATGTCCACGCCGTTAATGAGTCCTGTCACAGTGAGGTTTCCCTGAATGCGTGCATCGTCGTTAAAGTTGAATCGACCGTTTGTGATATCGTAGGTAATCTTTTTGGAAAGAGACGTTCCAAACTGCAACGCTATGCTGTCACCGGCGGAGTCATCGGCATCCAGCACAAACTCGTTGCGATTCGTTCCCGAAGGAATGAGCCCTTCTCCCAAGAGTCCCCCGGAGCCCAGTACAGGAATGGAGCCGCTGCTGGTACCGGTGTCCCGCTGATCCAGAAGATCTGCGTTTAGAGCAAAAGGAACGACATCTATGGGTGAGCGGTCGACTGTATCGTCAGTTGAATTTTGATCCAGAAGCTCATATGCCGTATTGGCATCACCGGAAGATTTTACTTCCACCTGTAAGAAGAGGCTGCCAAGTTGGGCGGTAGTATAGGAGCTGAGATCGGGCAGTGCAGTCCCGCTTCCAAGTTCCACAGTAAAGTAGCCGTTACTATCCGGTGTAACGGTATGCACCTCCTGCCAACTGGCATACTCTGCGGCACCAACATCAATGGATCCTGTGGCAGTAACGTCACCATCCACAAAGTCTGCACTCGTCCACCAGCTGAAGCGCACAGAGTGAGCTGTGGTAACAGCATTGTCACTGCTATCCAGCAGATGTGCATCATAAATGATTTTTTGCGGTCCTGTGGTAGCAGCACCGGCACTTATCACAGGCAGAAGCAGGAGCACGGCAGTACATGCTAGCAGTGCGGAGCCGATGCGGATGAATGTGCGCATCATGAATGTTTTGTTTTTATGAGTAATTTGCGTTTCACCGTCTTTGGATACAGCAGGTGATGCTTAAAGTTCGTTTTTGGTTTTGGGGTTCTGATACTAAAAGTTAAGAGAGGCAAAGTACTCAAAGCCTGAGGAATAGCAATCAGCTGTTTGACTCCTTTCAATGCAAAATGTTTCACAATGTGAGATGCAACAGCAAGAGTGCTTCCTATAACAAACAGACTGAATAGTACTATGCCGTATCCTTTCAGCCCCATATGCGACTGCTGCACGAGCACGTTCCACATGCGTTGTCTTTCTGGTGCTGCACTTCTGAGTACTTCATCCCATGAACTAGAAGATGAGTAGTCCTCTGGATAGTGCACGTCATAAATACGAGAAACAGTATCGAACACTGAAGGAATAGGCTGATCTAACTCCAGATCGATTCCATGAGTGAAGATATCCGGGATGGGAGCCTGAGATTGCTCCTGGGAGACAGTGGCCTGCCCTGCTTCCGATGTTGTTTCGGATGCGAGTTCCGGTGTTCTTTCTGCTGCAGGCTCCTCCTTCACTTGTTCATCTACAGACTCAGGTGGCTTTTTAACGCCCTCTTCTGGAGCAGCCGGCTTGGTCCCCTCTTCTGCCGTGGATGGCTTCTGTACACCCGGCACAGTCACAGAGGGTAATGTTCTGCGACCACCTCCACCGCTACTGCCACCTCCGGTATTAGAAGATGGACTACCGCCGGAAGAAGAACCTCCACCGGAAGAAGACTGTACCTGTACTGCAGGTGGTGCAGACACTATTTGGAAACTGGTACTTGCTAGCGGCACACTCTTCCATGTCATTCCCCCTTCATTCAGACTAAAGGAGCCAGATGTCTTGGCACCTCCATCTGCAGTACCTGGGAACTCTGTATAGAGGCGGAATGAGGTACTTTCTGCCGCAATGGCAAATTCACAGCTGAATGCGAAGGATGCAGCAACTACGAGGAGTGTAAAGATGCGCATGCCAGTGGAGATGTATGTGGTACGCATGGCTAGCTGCTGAATGTGGGAGAAATACCAAAGACCTCACCAACCGTTTCCGGAGGTATGGGATCTTCTGCTTGCTGTTTTTCATGTACGAAACTTGATTGTCTCTGTCTCTCCGCAGCCTCCTTTCGCTTTCGACGATGTGCAGGAGTCTCTGCAAAGAAGAATCCCTGTCTCGCAATAACGCGACCAACCGTGGCACTGGATATGCGAACGCCATGATCTCTCTGCAATGACTCAGAAATCTTGTCTTTAGATATGAGCGGCTCTGCGACTCTGCACTGCCTGATGAGCGTGACCACATGAAGAGGTGTCTCCGGCTCGCGCACATTCTTGGGCCGACGGGATTCCTCCTCCAGGGTAGAAAGATCAGATGCACGAAACCGCTGCGCCCAACGCAAAAATGTACTGCGTGCTATGCCGTAGTACCGACAGGTCAAACTCACATTTGTGTTGTGCGTGAGGTAGTACTCAAACCAGCGCAACCTCTTGCGAGCGTCTACCGAAAGTTCCAAGCGGGTCGCGCGTCGCTGCAAACTCCGCACCTCCTTGAGGTTCCAACGAAATGCCTTGTGCTTTCTTGTGTATTTTGAAGCCACTCCTGTTTGTGTGATTTTGTGATGAAAACCATGTCTAGTATAGCATTGTTAAGTTCTCTTGTCCAACATCATTTTGATCTTTTAACACTATTTTCAATAAAGATTTTGATGTTTTAGATATTTTGATGTAACAGATGCATCTGATATTTCCGCTGAACAGAGATCTGCGCTTCATTTTAAAATGATCAGATACAAGTGGCTGATGTCTCTGTATCTGATCTTCTCTTTTTCTCTGGGGCTCAAAGAAAATTATACAGACTAGAACATTCGTTCTCTGTTGTTTTTGATCCTTTAGCAGCTTGAAATCACTGTTTTAAATTACAATAACACATGTATTTTCCTCTTTCTTTCTGATCTTCCTGTGAACGTAAACCTACAGAAACAATTACTATACTATAATTTTTGCTCAAATCAACAATTCCACCCCGCACACCATTCTTCCTTCCATACAAAATACGGAGCAGCTCCATAGGAAGAATGTAGCTGTTGTTATTGATCTTCTCTCATGCATATAAGAAAATATCTACTTACTCCATCTTGGAAATCCCATTATCTCCAAATCTGTCTGATCATTTCCCATGCAAAGCAAAAGAAAGAACAGAATACTAGCGAAGTCAGATCTATGGTCTGTAGTAGTACATTTGTTCATGATGAATTTGATAGGAATCACTGTGATCTTTTCTTTTAAAATGGGGCTGAATGATATTTTATCTCTACAATATTTTTGAGGGTGCACCAATGTGTTTGATCTTTTACCATGCGTATTATAATTACAATATATATTGTAATTTTGTAAAAATTTCCTTTCTATCTGATCATTCATACAGAGACAGTAACTATTGCTCATTCGGAAGACTAAACATCTGAACAATGAAACTGAAGAAAGCGGTTTTTGTTACAGTCATCAGTGGCATAGAACAGTTTTGAACCTTCTCAGAGACTTTTATTTAAGGCTTGTAGGCAGGAGATCCCTTTGCTACTCTTTTATTGTTTTCGTGATCTTCCTCACTACTTCCATGCACTCACACAGTTCAGTCATCACAGTAAGGCAGAAGACACTGTGTACCCATTCTGTCTCCGGAGCACTCCTGAGCTTGCTTCTTCTACTCACACCTACTCTTGTATCTGCTCAGCAATCCTTCAGTGACCTGCCGGAAGATCATTACGCCTTTTCCGCTGTAGAGTTCCTGAAAGAGAATGGCATCATATCCGGATACAGTGACGGTACATTTAAACCCGAAAAGAAAGTAAACCGAGCAGAAGCGCTCAAAATTTTGCTTGGGAGTTTGGTTACGCAGGAACAACTCAGTCTCGCAACCGGTACAGACTTTACAGATGTTCCTGCAGGCAGTTGGTTCCTCCCGTACGTTGAAATTGCAAAAGTGAACGGCATTGTGGACGGTCCGCCTAAAAAGACAGCCTTTCAGGGAGAAAAGCCTGTCATCAAAGTTGAATTCATTAAAATGCTTCTTCTTGCAAATAAGATAGATCCGAATTCGTACAGTGAAATACGCCTCCCTCTTTCCTCCGATGTAAACAACGTAGAGGAGTGGTACTACCCCTACCTACGGTATGCGTTTACCTCTTCCATGATCATGATTGGCCAGGATGGTCTTTTAAAACCAGGAGAAGAACTTACCAGAGGACAAACAGCAGTTCTCCTCCACCGGTTCCTTATGTACAAGGGTAATCGTCGGACCCAGGCACTCCTCTCCGAAACAGAGAATGAAATACTCGTGATACTTGCCATGTTAGAAGCCAACAACGTTGAACAAGCTGAATTTGCATCTGCCAGAGCTCTTCTTGCCGCACGCGGTGCGCATACCAGCAAACCCAATGAGCCCATCGTCATCGGAGCTCTGAAGACGGCAGAAGCTTTTCGTGCATTGGTACGTGGGTATCGCAGCGGATTAAATAAGGATTACACACAAGTTGAAAAACTTGCAAAGGACGCATGGCATCTCGGTGAGCAGGCCAAAGATGCTTCCACCGATCTCGGCACTCTCGCAGACCAGGTACAGAAGATCTCACAGAATATGGCAGAGAGTGCGCGTGCAGAGATGTCCAAAACAGAGTAATCTGCAGGAAATATGCCCCTACAGAAACCCCTCCGTTTCAGCGCCTCGGCCATCTCCGGCGCAGGTCGGGGGCGTGAATACGGTATACCTACTATCAACGTGAATCTTGCCGCTGTTCCGG
The DNA here is from genome assembly GCA_002772545.1 of Candidatus Peregrinibacteria bacterium CG10_big_fil_rev_8_21_14_0_10_49_10. Classification (GTDB taxonomy): domain Bacteria; phylum Patescibacteriota; class Gracilibacteria; order Peribacterales; family Peribacteraceae; genus GWB1-54-5. The sequence continues at coordinate 11,188 of PFDR01000063.1, forward strand.
AAGAAATGGAAGAGGGCATTTATGCGTGTTTAGTGGAACTGGGAGATGATCCTAAGCGTTATATGGGTGCCATGCACTTCGGCCCGCGTCCTGTGTTTCAGGATTCTCGAGCGTGCGAAGTACATGTACTGGATACGGACATAGAGACCCCACCCGCGGAGGTGACCATTACAGTTGTGGCGTACCTGCGTTCGATTCAAAACTTTGGTTCCGTGGAGGAGTTAAAAGAGCAAATACTGGAGGATATAGAGCAATGTCGTGCTATTCTTGGTGCGTCATGAAAGAGCAACTCAGGGCATTGGTCTCCCACAGAAACCCTCTTCGGTTGGGCTGGCACTACGCAAGGGCATGGGCCGCAGCACTCCTCTGTGGGTTTCCGGCTCGTTCACTCACTGTCATAGGCATTACAGGTACAGACGGGAAAACAACCACAGTAAGCATGGTGACGCACATCCTGCTTGTAGCAGGAAAAAGAGTGGGTTCAGCGTCCACCACATTTTTTCAGGTAGGAGAAAAACGTGAAGAGAATGCAACACATCAAACCTCCATGCAGCCCATGGTGCTCCAGAAGTTTTTACGTCGTCTTGTCCACGAGAAGTGTGAATTTGCAGTTATTGAAATGTCCTCACACGGTTTGGTCCAGGGGCGCGTGCATCATACATTTCCCTCCGTTTCCGCTATCACCAATACGTCGCGTGAACATTTGGACTACCACGGAAATATGCAGCAGTACAGAAAAGATAAGGGGAACATCTTTAGAATGCTGAAGGGAAAAGGTACAAAAGTACTCAATGCGTCTGATGAAAGTTTTGCTCTCTACAAAATTATTCCTTCTCAACGAACTATCACATACGGCTCCCCCGGGACAGATATGTGGCTTTCTGACATATCCTTAAGGGAAACAGAATCCTCTGCTACCCTGCACACAGGGAAAGGGGGAAATGTACAACTCACTTTACCTGTAGCAGGATCATTCAATTTGGAAAACGCTCTCTGTGCCATATCCTGTGCCCAGACTGTCGGTATTCCACTAGAGATGTGCGTACAGGCACTCCGCAGCTTCCGGAGTCCTCCGGGGCGCCTGGAGTGCATAGACGAGGGTCAGGGTTTTAGCGTTTTCGTGGATTTTACTGTTTCACCTCAGGCCTATGCAAAAATTCTCACTACTCTCCAATCCCTCGTAAAAGAAAGCGGGAGAGTGCTAGTTCTCTGCGGAAGCTGTGGCAACAGAATGAAGGAGAAACGCCCGGAAGTCGGACGCATAGTAAGTGAACATGCAGATGTCGTTGTGGTTACCGAAGATGAAACCTACGGCGAAGATCCTCATGCCATACTGGAAGAAGTCTGGGCAGGCATAACACAAGAGTCGTGTCAGGCACACAAGATCTTTGACCGTCGTAAAGCCATAGAATGGATCCTGCGAGAAGCAAAGCCCGGAGATGCCGTTGCCCTCTGCGGTATGGGACCCTATACCAGTTTTACAAAGCTGGAAGGTTCTATTCCCTGGAATGAGGCGAAAATTGCCCGCAGCGTCTTACGCAGTTTGAACCACGAGAGTGAAAAGATTCTGTCTGATATTCTCCAAGAAACTCTGACCATACATCATTCAGAATGACTCTATGTCCCACAGCACACCAGCTGTCATTGTGGGCATAGACGAAGCGGGCCGTGGAGCACTTGCAGGACCCGTGGTTGCCGCTGCATGTGTAGAAATACCAGAACTCTCTGCGCAGGCATGTATTCGCGACAGCAAACAACTACAGCCTCAAAAGCGGGAAAATGCCTATGCATGGATTGCAGAGCACTGTCTGTGGGGAATCGGCAGTGTAGACGCAGCAATCATCGATGAAAAAGGCATTCTGAGTGCAACGGAGCAGGCCATGCAGACGGCAGTGGCAGACCTGGAAAAATCGGTTACCCCGACGTATCTTCTTATTGATGGCAGAGACAAATTCTGGTTTAACTACCCGCATAGCTCCATTGTTCGGGGTGATACCTCAGAACGGTGCATCGCTGCGGCATCCATACTTGCAAAAGTAACACGAGACCGGCTGATGGTAGAGTATGGCAGAAGACTGCCGTACGGATTTGAAATCCATAAGGGCTATGGTACAAAATCCCATTTCGCAGCCATACAGAAGCATGGCCTCTCCATTCTTCATCGAAGAACGTTCCTAAAAAATAGAACAACCCACAGTGCTCCTACGCGCAACGGGTTAGAGTGGAACCCGTACCAAAACGATGCGCTGCCCTCCAGAGAATCACCCCCGCTACAAACACCGGAATTGTCAGTACCTGTCCCCGCGTCAGTTCCATGACTCCAATATCTACAAGCGGATAGTCCTGTACCCGAATGAATTCGATGAGAAATCTTAGCATTCCATACAGCATAAGAAACAGAGCACAGGTTTTTCCGTAGTGCTGCGTCTTGAGAGGCACAAGATGGCGATAGCAAAGGGTTGCAATGCATAGATCCTTTGCCACCGCATACAGCTGTGTAGGATGCCGCAGCCCCTCTACTCCGGGTATACGAATGCCCCAGGGAAGATGCGTCACTGAACCATACAACTCCAGATTAATAAAGTTACCCACACGTCCCAATGCCAAACCTAGTGCCACCGGCACAACCAGAACGTCTGCAAACTGCACCAGCGGAATGGATCGTGAACGCACAAAGAACAACGTGCACAGAAGCACTCCTATAAATCCTCCATGGGAAGACATCCCTCCGTGCCATACTTTCACGATCTCCAGAGGATTATCTGCAAGAAGATGCGGTGCATAGAAGAGCACGTATCCAAGACGCCCACCAACCAATACTCCCATCACCGCCCAGGAAAGGTACGCAGACCAGTCTTCCTGTGTGAGTCGAAAACCTCTGTACTTCTGCAATCTCGGCAATAGCTTATAAGCCATAAGAAAAGACACCAGGTAGAGCAAACCGTACCAGTAGATGGAAAAACCAAAAACCTCCAGTGCGACCCTGCGGGTGGGAAAGAAATGAATCATATTAGGTGCAGGTTACTTCCAGTAACGGGTAGCCACTCAGTTGGCGAAAGCATGGGTCCTGAAGGAACGTCTCTGCAGCATCTCCGTAAAAGTCAAAAAAGAGAGGCGTGATAAGAAAGTATACGGGCCCCCGCGCAATCCTTGTGATTTCTTTGAGCAAATGCACACGCTCTTCATGCGAACCATAAATAACCTCAACCCATTTATCATAGTCGAGCCATTTCATACCAAAGATCCCGGGACCCATAACACGGTAATCCGTAAGCCACCCGCGCAACCAGGTAGTAGACTTATTCTCCAGAGTCATCACAAGTGCATGTTCGGGGAGCTGAACGTGGGAAACACTTCGTACAATCTGAAAAGTCTCGGCATCAATATCTACCGTACGCATAGCAAACACCTGGAGTGAAAGGTATGCCTGCAGAATGAAAAGCAGTACCAGAAAGGCATGCCATAGAATATGTGTATTTTTCTTCCACACATCCACAACACCATATGCGGCAAAAGGAAGCAGAAAGAAATCCAAAAGGAGGAAGAACCGTAAGTAGAAGTAGAGCCTAAAACACACAAACGCGGCAGACCACAAAACGGCAAGAGACCAGAGAGAAAGATGACGATCACGGAGCAGAATACGTACGAAACCGTACGCTCCACAGAACAGTACAACGGCATTCATCCGGAGGTAGAACACAGGTGAGGGGAACGATCCCGAAGGGGCATCGTCTCCCCGCAGAGTAAGAATTTTTTTAAGATGCGGAACAATAGCCTCCTGCCAAACAGGCAGATACACAATTGCTGCAACCAAAACGAGAAGTAGCCCTATTCCCGTTGCTCTTTGCCAACGAGGATCCCGCCAGTGCTGAAGCATACGGAGAAACCACCATGTTCCAGTAACAAGGGCAAACAAGAGACCCGTCTGATTATGTGTTACCAGACAAAGAATTGCAGGGAGAAGCGCCCACCAGGATCTCCGTTGTAAAAAATGGAAAGCCAGAATCATAAAGAACAATGCAAGGTACGTCTTCCAGTACATGGCGCTAAAACCATCGTAGTAGGGAGCAGAAAGTGCACCCATCAAAAGCACACAGGCTCCTACAGCACGACCCTCCCGTTTTGCCGTTACAACGGAAAGGGCACATAAGAGTACTATGGTCATTGCATTCCATATCCAACCGATGAGCCAATCGGCCGGCACGCCCAGACGCATCAGAATACTGGAGAAGAAGAAGAGCCCGAGAGGATGTGCGTACGCCCAACTATCCATTGGGGCCAGTACGAATGGAGGGAACCCCAGAGCATGACGAACAAACAGGTATCGGTAGATGCCGGGGTCGTATCCGAGAGGCAGATCAAAGAGTACAAGGGGCGCAAGAAACTTTGCAGCAACCAGGAGCAGAAAGAAGACCGTGAGGCAGGTCGTAGGCGCGAGCTTTCGCAGGAGAGCAGGCATCATTGCGCAGAGTATACTTGCTTCAGGCATTCCTGTAACGCCCGAATGGAATGGTCGTAGGCAAAACGTGTGCAGACCTCCGCTCGAGCACACAAAGCAATATCTTTTCCCTTCTCTGTATCAGCCAGATACTCCTGTATTGCCTGTACCCAAGCACTTTGATTTCCCGGCTCTATCAAAACACCAGTACGGGCATCCGTCATCAGTGAACGGAGGCCATCTGTATCACTCGCAAGCACAAGTGTTTCACTCGCCATTGCTTCCGTAGCTGTAAGACCAAATCCCTCGAGAAAAGACGGGCACAGAAGCATTCGTGCACTCTGCACAAGGGCAATAAGTTCGTTTTGCGGAAGAGAAGGAATTCTTTGCACAGATAATTTCTTACGTAGAATCAGCCGATCAATTTTTGCTGCCTGTATTCCATCACCCACCAGTATCAGCGTTGCCTGCGGAGCTTGTACCTGTACGCGTTCCCAGACGCGCAGAAGGAATAACACTCCCTTACGCTGCTCCAGACGGGCTATACAGACACACAGGTTTTTGTCTTTTACGGTTTTTGTGGGCACCCACGGTTGCAGAGGAATAAGCTGTGGAAGCAGCGTCACACGACGTTCATCCAAATGGTAAGTACGAAGCAACACCTGTCGCGTATCCTCTGCATAACAAAGAATATGATCCGCTTTGCGCAGCGTCAGACGCTCCAGGGAAACAAAGAGTCTTTTCCACCACTGCCCCGGCACAAGGCGACACTGCTGAGCGTACGTGTGGTATACAACTGCAACAACTTTGCAGCCCTTAGGTTTTCGCAACAGGAAGATACCGCCGGGACCGCAGGGAAAAAGAAGCAGATGACGTGCAGTGCGGTTTATCCAACGCTGGAGAGAAAAAAGAAGAACAGCAGAAAAAGCGATGTGACCTCCAAAACGTCTTGTCCAAGTTGCACTGTTATGGGTACCACCTGTGGAAGAGAGAACACTCACGGTAGTTGGAGAAGATGCCACAAGTGCCGCTTGCATTTGTTGGAACGCACGGCCAAGACCTCCTTTTGGCGGACGATAATCCCAGGTGACCATGCCGATATTAGAGAGTGGAGAAGAGTTCATGATGGTAACGTTGGATGAGCATATCCCAGTCGTAGTGCTCATATGTTGTGCGAATAACGGATGCTCGCCCAAAAGGATGCCGAAGGAGTACATGCACAGCTCGCAGACAATCCTCAGGATCTTCCGGCCGGAAGAATAGCCCCGTCTGGCCTTCTAAAATGGCATCCTGCAGACCCTCGATCCGAGAGGCAATTACCGGCAATCCCCTACTCGTCGCCTCTATACATACAATACCAAATCCTTCCATATCTCCTTGTATGGGAATATTCGGAACAACAAGCACATCTGAGGTAAGAAGCAGTTGATTTCTCTCAGCATCAGATAGGTTTTCTTTCAGAAAAACAGCTGTATCTAGGCCTTTATTATGAACTAATTTTTTGATCAATCTTTCCATTTTTCCTGTGCCTACAACTGTGTATGTAAGGGCAGGATACTCCTCTAAAAGAGTGGGGAGTACAGCGGTAAGAAACCAGACTATGCCCTTGCGCGGAATCAGTCTACCTATACTTAGGAGATGCGGTCCATTTTTGACACTCGCACTTGGCTGCAGAGAAGATTTTTCTTCTGCCTTAATGCCACAAGGAATAACAACCAAATGTGTAGCTGGCACTCCCCTTTCCTGCAAAGCAACGGCAGTCGCATTGCTAATGCATGCAATGCGATCCAGCGCAGGAGCAGAGTGCCTAAGGAGCCACTGGTACCAGCTCTTTGGATACACCACATCCAATCCGAATGCAGTAGCTGTGATCCTGGCATTGGGCACTAGCCAACGAATAAGACGGGCAAGCGGGCTCAACCCCATATCACCTATATGTATGATTCCGCCCTTTCGTGCTACGAAAATACTTTGTAAAACAGCCAGAATGGGGAACAGAAGAAAACCACTCCGTGTTCGCGGACCAAGCAACTTGGCATCACTTCCATAGAGTAGCTGCAAAGAAACCCACAGATCCTGTGTGTATTGCTGCATCCCACCCCTACCGCGTCGTTTCCGTGTGAGAAAGAGTACCTGGCGCATCCCAGGGATCATACGCGGAAACTGCCACCAATGACTAGGAACTGCCCGTAAAAGCAGCCGTGACAACCATACGGTCCTTCGTTGTCCCTATGGGGAAGCAGGTCAAGATTTTCAGAAGCGTCTCAGTATCCTGCTGCAGAAGAATTTCCGTTGCAGAAGGAGATACCACTTCTGTACTCCGCACAGTGTAGGTAAATGTTTTGCCGCCCGCACGCAGAAAGATATCATCACCCGGTTTTAAATCAGGAAGATTCTTAAATAAATGCCCATACTCATTCTGTGCAGCAAAACCGTTCGGAGGGCTGCTGTGTCCCGCAAGGAAAAGCGTACCTCGTGCACCGGGCTCTACAGAATGGGGATACACGACAGCACCTTCCGCTAAACCTACCTGCATCTGCTTTTCCAAAAGTTCCCATGCCCGTAGCTTCCAGTACTTGAGAGAGGGGAGAAAAACAGGCGCCTGGATGCCTAAGGCCGGAATGGAAAGCGCATACTCCTCATGCATTTCCCATTTTTCAAGATCTGTCTCCTCATTCGCTGTTCTCGAAAATGGAACGTTAAATGCAGGCTCTTCCGTGACTTCAGATAGGTCCTCAGATACTTCCTCTACCACAGAAGCAGCAAAGTGAACGGTGTTGTCTACTGTTTGTGCTATTTCCTGAACTACATAACCAGCTGAGGTAAGAAGTCCGTTCCATACCGATGGGGCACGCTGAAATTCATAGCGCTCCAGGTCACGATGCGCCAATACGGCAGTCCAGAAGGCAAAGGAGAACAGCAGGAATCCAAGAGCAAATCCGCAAGCGAGACTTCGTTTTTGTGTCTGTTTCATTAGTTATATTATAACATATTTATGTATTAAATGCAACTATTCGGCTTCTACTGCATCTGTCTGACGGTTTCTGTAGAATGAACGCATGAAGATTTTGGCATTTGAAACATCCTGCGATGAAACGGCCGCATCTGTGGTATTCAATGGAACACAGGTACAAAGTGACGTATTTGCCACATCCAGTGCATGCTTTACGAGCACAGGAGGCGTTGTGCCAGAAGAGGCTGCCCGTAAACAGCTTGAATGCATTGTGCCTGTATTACATCAGGCACTTGAAAAGGCACAAACAGACCCAAGTTCTATAGACGCCATAGCAGTCACAAAAGGGCCCGGTCTTTCTGGGTCTCTCCTTGTCGGAACCACTGCAGCACGCGCACTGGCATCACTCTGGCAAAAGCCGCTTGTTGGAGTGCATCATACTCTCGGACATCTTACCTCTCCCTGGTTGGAATGTGCGGAAACACCGAAGTTCCCTGTACTCTCGCTCTCTGTTTCCGGAGGTCACAGTGATCTGTGGTACAGAACAAGTCACACCCATGGAAAACTGCTGGGACGTACAAGGGATGATGCAGCCGGTGAAGCATTCGATAAGGGAGCATCACTATTAGGGCTGCCCTATCCGGGTGGGCCTGCCATACAGAAAGCCGCAGAACAAGGAAGATGCGATGCCTTTCTCTTTCCAAACCCTTTACATGAAAAGGACACGTTGGATTTCAGTTTTTCCGGTCTTAAAACATCGCTGAAGTACACCATTCGTGATCTGCCGGAAGGAGAATTGGCAACTGTACGTTCAGATCTTGCTGCATCCTACGAATCTGCCATTTGCAAACATCTGCTGCATCGTCTGCAAAAGGCTGCAACCATGTACCCGGACATAAAAGAAATCCATATTGTGGGTGGTGTCTCTGCAAATACAAGACTGCGAACAGTGGCAAGCGATACCTTCAGGACGTGTACGGTACGTTTCCCCTGTAAAATTTCCTACTGCACAGACAATGCCGCCATGATTGGTGCTGCAGCATTCTTTCTGCACAGAGAACTGGGAGATGCATCGTATTTGCCCTTTCAAACAAAAGCCTCACTTGGACTGGAGGAATTGGTAGAAACCACTGTATGACAGCAATGAAAAAATCTTCTCCGTACAGAGGGATACTATCGTCACAGAGCACTGAATACCGGCAATAGTGCTGCAAAAACAATAGCGAGAACGCCAAGGAGTGCGATGATGCGTACGGTCTTCTTTTTCATACTAGGGGTTGGCAGTAAGAACGAGTACTTCGCGGCTTACACTCCCTGCAGTATCCTGTAGCTCCAGTATGACACTGTACGCTCCGGGCCGTTCAAACACATGAATAGGATTCCGCTCATCGGTCTCGGTACCATCACCAAACTGCCACTTAATTTTCGTTGGATTCCCCGTAGAACAGGACATATCAAAGCTCACTCCCAGTGGGGCCTTACCGGAGGTACGGCTTGTGGTGTAGCAAGCATCCAGTACGGGAGAACGAATGACGATGGTCCGGTCTGCTTCAAACCTTTCTCCACTGGTCGTAAAAGCAGCCAGGGTCACTGTGTAGGTACCTGGCGTATTGAAAAGATACTCCACCTGCGCTCCCCCCTGGCGCGGTGCTGCATTTTGGGAATCGCCAAATGTCCACTCAAAACCCGTAATCTCTTTGCCGGGAATCACCGTCTCAGACGCATCAAAACGCACCAGAAGCGGAGCTACTCCTCCATCCGGCTTCATACGTATGCGCACCACAGAACTGGGCTCTTTTACCTCAAGCGAAAGCGGTTTACGCATCACACTCCCCGAAGGGTCATTCCCGATGAGAGTAATAATGTAGTTGCCGGGACGACGATAAATAGCACGGAGTGTATTTTCAGTGGATTCCACTACCGTTGCCTTGGGTGCTTCCCAAAAAAACTCGATGAGCGGCTGGCTTGTGCGCGGAGTCAAATCCACAGTTACAGGAACTTCGGCAGAAAGCTTATCTGACTTAACTTCCGGAAAACCATCAAACTGTAAATCCGGAAGACGCAACACTTCCACCACTTTGACTGTTTCGGAGAGCTTAGCGATTTTGCCGTCGAGTGAGCGCACATCAGCTGTAACCCTGTAGACACCCTTCGAACGGAACGTATGCCCCACCCGGTCACCAATAGCATCTTTTCCGTCATCAAAATTCCACAGAACATCGTTGTGCGGCACATCCGTAACAATGGAAAAAATAACGCCAAACGGAGGAGGGCTTATGAGATACTCCGGCTCTGTGACTATCGCTACCGGGAAGGGAAGAGGCTCCGGTTCATAAATGGTCACCTCCCGTTCCATACGTGTCTGACTCTGGTTGCTGAAGAGAATTTCTGCAATAACCTTTTCCTGTCCAGTACGCAGGTACGTATGTACAGCAGATACTTCTGTGGAGGTTTCATCAACCTGGCCGTCACCGTCAAAATCCCAACGTACTTCTTTAATAGGATTGGCATCTGTTTGCAAGTGACTAACGCTAAAACGAACAGGTTGATCCACAACCGGCTTGGCAGGCGAGGTGGAGAAAACAGCTGTAGGAATAGAGAGCGGATACACCACACGACGCTTGGATTTATCGGAAAGCGTCAGAATGGCACTAACCTGAAAAAGACCTTTCTTCTCGTACAGAGCAGACACCATGGGGTCCAGTGTTTCCTCGTTGATTTGCCCGTCACCATCAAAATCCCACTCATACTTTGCAATATTTAAACTACGCAACGCTAACATATCTTTTGCTTTCTCCAAACTGAGTGTCACGGTAACAGGTGCTATCATCTCATCCTTGGTACGGGGTTTGACAACTTCTATGAAAATTTTCGGCTCTTTTGAAATGGTCAGAGGCACCATAGCGCTCAGTACAAGACCAGGGAGCAGTATACCGGCAATCTTCGCTGCACTGAGAATACGGGATTTGGATGAAACGCCCTGTGCACCGAGTACACGTTTGACCAGCAATCCACCGAGCAAAAAAAGCATGACCCCAAAAATTGCAGCACTGACAGAACCGACAGAAATGAGTTCCTGGTACTTTCCCTGCGGATTTGGCAGCACAGAAAGAAGAAAAACACACCAGAGGACATAAGCAACATAGGGGGTGAGCAGGACCATCATCAGAACCAGCTTCATACTGCTGGCACTGGACTTTGGTTGTCCTTCAGGAGCTATGCCGTCTACGGAGTCTGGTGGGGTCATAGGGGGTTTAGTACAGGATACTCTCCTACTGTTCGGGAACTATAGTATCCGACATATCCTCGGAAACCGGTAACATACTATCGCTCTCCTCGGCAGCACGAGGTGCATTCAGGAATAAAAAGGGTGTAAATTCCTTTGCATCTGTAGGGAGCTCAATCGGCTCCACCCTATCATGATCAAAGAAATCCACAGAGAAACTCGCCGTGACATCATGCACCCTTGCCAGGGAAGCAGCAGAAAGATGCCACAACAGACGTTGCACAACATAGGTCTCCGCATCTATCCATATTTCTCCTTCTCCCTTCAAATCTCCAAGAGATGTACTCACTGCGTCTTCATCAAGCACTTCCCCTTTCTGCTCTGCACCTGCCTTCAGGTAGGCGAAGAGCTTCTCTCGGTCAAGAAGAATGTCATAGCGATACACCTGCCTGTCGTGGATGGTCGTGAGTCCACGATCCCGCACTACGCGCACAACCTGTGCCTGCGCATTCAGCAAACGCGGATCAGGAGTCATGGAAAGCGACGTAGACTGCTCCTTCTTGGAGGGTATGCGCCACCATGTACCAGTAAACTGATGTGCACGCTCAGCACTAAACAGCGGACTTGGTCCTTCCGAGACAAAAGAATTCAATCGTAAAAACACATCCTGCAGAGCACCGACAATGAGTTCTACATCTGCAGAAAGAATCTCGTCCCCCTGTTCGTGACCTGTGCGTATGCCAAGAATGGCATGAAAACTCAGTTGCTCTCCTGCATTCAGCAGAACACCATTGAGTGTGATCTTCCCTGTGGTTCTTGAAGCATCCACATTCTGGTACACAACATCTCCACTCAGTTCATATCGTGCAGACTGCAAAGCGATACTTGCATCTGCAGCCTTGCGTAAGACTTCCTCAGGCGGAGGAGAGGAAACCTGGTGCTTGGCAGAAGAACAGCCAGCAAAAGCGAGAAGAACCGTACAGGTGAGAACAAGACGCCTCATCAGGTAAACAAGGAAAAGTGGTTACAGTCTGCCACTTCTCGGGCCGAATGGAAAATGGGAAATGTGCAGCAGGGAGATTAGCGCAGGCTGGCCTTTTCTGATTCCACGTCGCTTGGCTCTTCTATGAGCAAATTGATGGTGTGACTGCGACTTGCCCGTACATCAGCCTTGAGCTCCAGGAGTCTGGTCTGGTTTTTTTGGAGCAGTAAAGGAGGATCCAAAATGAAACGTATGCTGTCACCGCTCAGTTTTTGTTCTACTCTACTTACCTGTCTGTTTCTACCAGCCTGTAAAAACAGGTTTTGCAGATCAGCATTCCGTGCGGATCCTCTATTGGTAAAAGTTATGCTGTGAATGAGATGGTCTTCCTTGCCATCTGCCTGCAACTGCAGGCGCTGCAGCGTTCTCTGTGTTCCGTAACGTACGGGCGTACGTACGGTCAGATAGGAGACAGCAATGTTCCCCCGCACAGGACCAACAGCTCTGGTAGGTACTGAAGAAGAACTTTTGCGTACCAGAGCGACATGGACTGTGCCGGCATCTATGTCTTCCGCACGTTCTACGGTCATGGAATGCTCACCTGCTATGGCAGCATCCGGAGAAAAATCTGCAGAAACGTCAATGAATGTTGTGCCACACGGGGGCACAACAACACCCCGGAACCGGAGAGTCGTGTACCCTTCACGTGAGAGGTGAGTCCCCTGCGTAAGACGCTGATTTCCCTCCAGGGCATACACAGAGAGGATATCCTCACTTGAGCCAAGACCTTTGCGACGCACACGTACTGAGCGAATTTCTGCATCACCGGAGCAGGAGGCGGTAAAACGCAGTGAAAGCATGGGAACGCGTTGCGCTCCGGGCTGAAGTGAACGAATGGGAGACTGCTCAAGTACAACGGTAAGCTGACCACGCGTTAGAGATTCTTCCGCCGTAGGAAGAACTGTGGAAGGCAGCAGGAATTGATAGAAGAAGTAGGAAAGCAGCGTAGGAGTAAGCATGAAACAAGTATACAGCATGCATTGGCATAATGGACCTGAGCCGTGTTTACTGTGTCTATAGCTTCAGCAATTCCCCCATCGGCCAGTATCATCATCCCCGCACGAAACGAACAGGGGCACATCGAGAGGATATTTGGAGAGATGCCACACTTCTGTCCGGATATGGAATTGATTTTTGTAGAAGGAAACTCAACCGATGCCACCTGGAAAGAACTCCGGAAATGCGCCAGGAGACACGAGAAATCATGGCCAAAACTCAAACTACTGCAACAGGAAGGCAAGGGGAAAGCCGATGCTGTCTGGAAGGGCATTGCCGCATCCAGTGGCCAGGTTATTTTCATTCTGGATGCTGACCTTACGGTGCCCCCTGAGTCCTTGGAGGAACTCTACAAACCCTTCTGTGACGGATCAGCAACCTTTACATACGGCTCACGGTACCTGCATCCTATGGAAAAAGGAGCCATGCGATTCTGGAATAATGCAGCTAACAGAGCATTTGCAGTCATCTGGCGTCCATTTTTTGCAGAGAAGATGACCGATGCACTCTGCGGTACCAAAGTGTTCTTACGAAAAGACTACAATGCAGTGCGTGCACTCTATCCGCACATTTTTGCCGCCGATTACTACGGAGATTTTGCCCTGTTGTTTATTGCTCCCGTCATGCGGTGCACTGCAAAAGAAATCGCCGTACACTACAGGGCAAGAAAGTACGGCACATCCAATATTCCCCGCTGGCAGGGTGGTATGAGGCTGCTACGCGTGTATGTCTTATGTCTGTGGGCTTTGGTTCGAATGCGGTAGCAGAAAACGATAGGGTACGTTCTTCCACTCCTTCGCATAGTCTATGCCAATGCGGGGAAGCTGTTGTATAGATGATGACGGCACAGCCGTACCGCGATCTTCTACCCACAGTCCCGAAGAAGGCTGAATCCGTTTTGCATTGAATGTTTCATCTATACCCCATGCCTTGGTCAACTTTCCGGGTCCATTCCATTGCCCTACGCTTCGAACAAGGACAGCAGCAGGGTACCCTTCGCTGTCCGTTACGGCATTCAGCATCTGATACATGCCATAGACGAGGTATACATACCAGTGGCCTGCAGGACCAAACATCGGCGCTGTACGCTGTGTGCGACCAAACCGCCCATGACATGCCTTATCTTCCGGCCCATCGTATGCTTCCACTTCGGTAATCATGCCTTCCCCACTCTCTGAAACGAGGTATTTCCCGAGAAGATCTTGCGCAACATGAAGAACGGGTCGGGCGAAGAAGTCCTGCGGCACGATCGTACTCTTTGTATGGAGCAGTCTATTCACTCAGCCATCCTAGCGCCTTTCGTACGCTGAGAAAGTTCTCTTTTGTACTTTCTTGAACAGGCATTGGGCGTGCGTACTGCTATGGAATTGTGGTATCGCACATTCAACTCATAGGCAATGTAGGAAAAACACGGTTTTCCATTGTGCCATCCGCCTGTGTAGGCGTATTTCTTACCTGAAGCCATTGCAATCAAATCCTCTTTTTCTTCCGGTGACCAGGCAACTTTTTTCACTACGCTGGGCTCAAGCTCTGCATTGCTTTGCTCAAAAGGATGACAGGCAAGACCCCCTCTCTTCACGGCAATCTGCCTGTTACGTTCGCGAATTTTCTCTACTTCATCTTTTGAAAATACCTTACGTGCAGCTCTTGCTACAGCCATTTGTGCCAGATTCGGACACTGGGTATATGTCTCAGGAAGCAACACACGGGCAATATCCTGAAATGTTTTACTCTGTTCAGAGAGAATACGTACGGTCTCCCCATGAAGAGTTTCGGCAAGACGGGATGCATGGGCAAAGAATGATACTGGACACTGACCGGCACCACTTTTTTCAGGAAATACCGTTTTTGCAACTGCCATTTTTTTCATTCATACAGTCTAAAATATATGAGAAAGATAGCACGTTTTTTCTCTTCTAAATGCGGAAAACAAACTGGCACTTGCATTATCGCCATAAAACCTACTCTGGTAGGATATGAAAACCCTCCTTTCTCAGTCTCTGATGAAGGTCTCATGTATAATGCGAAGCCGTATGAAAAACAGAAAGAACCCCCGGGATCCTGATCGCTATGAAGTAGCAATGACCAAAACTTGCGATATACTGCCCGCCACGGGGTGTAGCTCAGTTGGCTAGAGTACATGATTCGGGTTCATGAGGTCGTGGGTTCGAGTCCCACCACCCCGACCACTGGAAATATTCACACATAACCGGGAAAAGAGAGGAATACGAACGTGGTGGGCGAGAAGTTTATCCTGAGCGAGGAGTGCGCCAAAGGCGAACGACGAGTCGAAGGGAGTCCCACCACCCCGACCAAGTTGCATGCGAGACGAACATCAAATAATTTGACTTTCCACAAAAAAGCACTAACCTATGCGTAGCAATGATGTATCAGTCCATAATTAGCAGCATTATTATTCTTGCGCTCGGCGTGAGGAGGTAGCTGCTGATACGTTTTAAGCCACTTCACCCCGGGCACGTAGCCGGGGGTTTTTGTTTTATTTTGATTTTTTTGGACTATGAAACTGCTCGATACAACTCTCCGCGATGGCAACCAGGCAATACGGAAAGGTTTGGGGCAAAAACTAGACAGCCAGATTGATCTCTTTCGGCAGTATGCACTTGCAGCAAGTGAGTTCGGCATGCAGTACATAGAGGCGGGCATTCCTATTTCAGGCCCCAGAGCACAGCGCATAGTAGGTTCCATTGCTTTTGATCATAGGGAACGAGCCGAGACCTGTATTCTGGGTTTTGCACGGGCTAAACAGCAGGATATTGATCTCACAGCAAAAACAGTAGAACCTGCAGCACGAAAAGGGATCGCTCTTCTTACATCCGTAAGCGATTTGCAGCTCAAGAAATTTGGCATAGTCGCAGGAAAAGAGACACCGGGAAAGCGATCTGCCATGCTTGAACAATTCCGCAAATCTGTAGCATATGCAAGTGCACAGAACATAGACGAACTTCTCGTGTATCTCGAAGACTCCACACGTGCAGATATCCGGTATCTTATGGATCTGAGTGCGGCATTTATAGAAGCAGGAGCCACCATTATTTCCGTACCGGACACGGTTGGTCACATCAATGATCCCGAAGCCTATGCGGAGTTCCTCCAGGAACTCAAAGAAGGAACTCCCGGACATGAAACGGTGCAGTGGAGCGCGCATCTGCACAATGACCGTGGCATTGCAGTGGCAAACGCTCTTATTGCTGCAAAGCGAAAACTGATGGACATTGTGGAAGGCACCATAAACGGAGAGGGCGAACGTGCCGGAAACTTGGCACTGCTTACCTACCTGCTCTGCACGGAAGTCGAGGGCTATTCCAGCTATCCTGAGCATGCACGTATGGAAGGCATGACGCCGGAACGCCTTAAGAATGCTGAAAAAGTATCGGCATTGGGCAGTTGGGCACTCAATATAGAACGTTCACCCTACCAACCGGGTGTGGGCGAGTATGTACACCGTACGGCTGCAGGCATGCACCAGGACGGCATACTAAAGGAACCACGTATGTTTGCATCCTATGATCCCAATGTCATTGGCGTAGATATACGCACTCCGTTTGTCTTCAGTGACCAGTCAGGGCACAAAGGTCTGCGTGCCATACTGGAAGCAAAGGGGATCACTCTCTCCGATGAGAAACTCCGGAAAACCTATCTCGACGCTTACCAAATGTCTCTACTCCTGGGGGGCAGTGTTACAGATTCTCTTCTTGAAGCAACGGCCTGGGAAGCGCAACGTAACGGGAATCCTGCGGTACTGGAAGTAAAGTATGACGAGTTAAGTATTACATACGCCAAACGTGAAGATAGGCATATTGCTCCTTACGTAGAGATCATAGGCACATTACAGGTACATGGAAATGATCACCCGTTTAGCGGAAGAGGAGATGGACCCACTTCTGCTTTCGTTGAAGGCATTGGCCATGTTCTACGAGATGATTTCGGCATATACATTGATGTGCGAGAATGGATTGAAAAAGCAGTAACGCATGACACAATTGGTCGTGGCGAGGAGGAAGGTGATACTGAAGAAAAAGAAAAGTTAGGACGCGAAGCACCGGTATGGGGCATTGTACGTATGAATGTAGGTGATGAGCAGGTAGACGGATACGGTCACGATCCAAATGCAACATATGCGAGCTTTAAAGCCTGTCTTCAGGCACTCAATCGCTGGTGCACCACAAAGCAGGCATGCCTCACTTCTCCGTTAGATTCCGGAGATGCCACTACAGCGCTATAAGGCACATTTGCTCTTTTGAAAGCCATTGCATTATTATAAAAGGACATATTTCCTTATTTTTTGAACAAATTTTTTATACAATATGAATTTTTGAAAGATTATATGTCATAAAGAGCTCTGGAGCCCTAGTAGTAGACCTAAATAGGCTATAGTGACCAGGTATTTTCTTGAATACAAAAATGATCCAATTAGTACTGGACAATAAGACTGGGGTCCGTAAACTGCGTCCCTTCCTTTTCAGACGTACTATGGTATACGTGAAACAGTTCACACACCGCGTTTCATCCCCCGTCGTGCTCATGCACGCAACGCTCATCACCATCTTCATTCTGAGTATGATGCTGAGCCTCCCCACCCTCGGCTAAGAGGAAAGGGATAGGATGAAGTACCGGAAAGCCCACTCACTACTCAATCTCCCACAACCTCCGTCTTGTGAGTGAACAGCGCCTCTCTCCATACTGTGTAGTAAGAGGCTGGGAAATTCCTGAACCTAAAATTAGCGTACTAACTGCACGCTAAGTCATGATTTTTATAAACCTCTTGATCATACTTCGACCATGGAGTATGTTCACACTGTGAACGGTGCTTACGTCCTCAACTGCTCCCCCTGTTCCTCCTGGTGTTCCGGGTAGGGGCGCACCTGTTACAGCATCGCTGAAGAATTCATTCCAAAGACGCCCCTGTATACAGAGGCATTTTTTGTATATCCATTCATTCTTCTACTCCTATGCGTACACCAGAGATTCTTCTACCGCACCAGAAACCTTCCGTGGTACAAATGACAATTTTCCATGATTACAATGCATTCTTCTATTGGGCATATGCGCAAATTTTGTTTTCCGATGGTTCAATACGGGAAGAGATTGTGCTACCCCGCACTCCGCTGGCACCCCTCACCGAAGATGAAAGACTGCAGATAGTTGAGCAATGCTGCAAGTCTGTTAGCGCTTCGTTACCTTCAGCAGACCCTCTGCTACCACGTCGCCCGGAGCAGGATCTCCGTCATCCTTCTCCCACGTTACACGAACCTGTAGATACGAACGCAGATCTTGCACTTGCCTGAACTGTACGGCATGACGTGCATCACCAAAATGGCTCTGAAGGTGCCCAAGGCTCACCCAGCTCTCTCCATCCACAAGCCAACCCTCGTAAAAAAAGCCGTTCTCCGGACGTTCTATGTTGACCTTGAGATTTTGCAGGTACGAGCCATCCTCAAAGTAGTGTGCCTGCGCAACACCATTTGCAGGCAAATCTCCTGAATTTGCCACAGCTCCTATGGCAAACCAGACTTCCGCACCGTGCTGCTCATCTACCACCTTGTCCGCCTTGGGCATGGCAACTTCTACCTTTTCAGTCCAGTTATCCGGATTGGTGCCTACTGCAGAGTCTTTAGGAAGACTGTTGCAGGAAACCAGAGAAATGAGGCCAATGCAGAGAAGAAGTAAAAAACGCATGTGTACCAACTGTAAAAGAAACCAAACGGAAGCGCAAAAATCCTTACCATAAAAAGCCCGGCGGCCTCGCTGCGGTTCGCTCGCGCTCTACAGTGGCATTATGGTCTGCCCGTGCAGCCAGGACTTCATACAACGGTGCATTTTCCGGGAACAGTTGCGCAAATCGCTCGGCAATTTGCACAAAGGCCTCAACATTTGGAGAAAGCGCTATAAAGTGGGTGTTCAGTACTATGGCATTTCCAAAACGCCGCAGAATGTTTTCAAATTCCGGCTGACGAACATGTAACTCCTCGTAGTTATTTTGAATCAGCATGGTACGCAGCAGGCCAAGAGTAATACCTACATCATTAAAACGCCCTTGATCGTAGGCCTGTCTGTACGCGTCGTAAGCGTCATCATAGTTTCCTCTTGCAAACTCTATATCTCCCAACAATTTCCATGCACGAGCATCCTGTCTGTTTTGCACAAAATAGTCCTGTACTGCAGAGGCTGCTTCTGCATTTTTGTTTTCTTTCAGGAGCAGTGTCGCACGGCTCAGATGCAGGTCACGACTGAACCACTCCCCTTTGGAACGCTCGTACCACTGTAGCGCTGTTTGGGTCTCTCCTGCCGCCTCGGCATGCCGGCCAAGAGAGGAAAGAACAAGATATCCACCCTCTAGAACCGCAGTAATGAGGAGTAGGATCACCAGAGTGCATTCAACCGCTCTTGCTAAACGATACTCGACCATTTTTCCCTGAAACGCTATGCGACCTGCCAACAGTCCAAGAAAAAGCCAAAAAACAAGAGCAATACCTACAAACTGAAGATTGTAGTCCATGAGGTTATGTGCAAGTGCCCCTGTGAGTGCAACAAGAAACACCAATTCAAGCGAGGAATGTTCTGTCCTCACTCTCCTACGACTCAAAAGTTCAGTCTTTACAGCGCGTAGGAGAATTGAACCGACAATGATTGCGAACAGAAGCATGGCAGGAATTCCACGCTCAGCAGCAAGCTTCAAAAAGACATTGTGCGGATGATCCGATGTAGCCAGTACTTCCGTTTGCATGCGCGGTTGCACAAAACGGAAACTGTAAGGGCCCCACCCGAAAAACGGATGTTGCTCTGTAAGGTGCGCTGCCTGTGCCCAGAACTGGACGCGTTCCGTAATGGAAGAAGCGCCTTCTGCAGAGGTAAGCGTCACTTTCTGCGTAACCGACTGCAGTGAAAAAAGATCGTTCCGTAAACTATTTGCCGCACCAAAGACTAAAGATGCTATTACTCCTATAACCACAACAAGCAATGTAATTTTTTTGCGGGGGAACTGGTCCCGGGCAGAGAGATAGTACAGCAAAAACCAGAGGAAGAGCTGCGCACAGAATACAATAGTGCCTCCACGGGAGTAACTCAGGAAAAGGCACCCCACCACCAAACCAACCGGAAAAGAGCGACACAGAACCTCCACCAGCGTCAGCGTGTTCAACTGACGAAAAACCCACGACCGGAAACACCAGTAATACACGATGGGCCAGGTAAGCAGAAGATACTCTGCCCAGGCATTCGGCCAGTAGTCTGTGTGAAAGCGGTGGTCAAAAATTGTTCCTACAAAACGGTCCACGGGCTGAAAGATGTACACAAGCAAACCAATGCCACATGCCGTAAGTGTAACCGCCCCCACCAGACGAATCAGCTGATCCGTTATCTGGTTGCGTTCCCGCAGATCAAAACGCAGAACCCAGAGGAACAGCAATCCCAGTGCTGCAGTACGCAGCACTTCATCCAGTCCGTAATTTTGTGTGGTCGTATGCAGATAACTTGCAATAGTCCAGAGGATAAAAAGAATAACACTGGACCACAGAAGCATTGGAACATCCTGACGTGCCGTTCGTACCTTTGGATGAGCAAAAAGCGTTATGCAGGCCGCAGTGCCAAGTAAGAGCCACGTCGACTCCAGGCTCTTCCCCCCCTTCCAAAGCACGGTAAAAGCCAGAAGCCCGTACACCAAAGAACGAGCAAGAGACTGTGGATCTATGCGACGCAGGAATTGCATCATGGATAGAAGGATACCAAATTTTTGTGTATATCTCACCCCCAATTCTTTCAGGGGAGAATGGCCGGAGTAGTCCTCTGCAGGCGGGCAACGACCATGAGCGAGTCCCGCGTATGCGGGACGAGTTGATTTGAAATCGTGGTTTACCATGAGCGAGTCCGCCGGAGGCGGACGAGTCGATTAAAATCGTGGTTTACCATGAGCGAGTCCGCCGGAGGCGGACGAGTCGATTTAAAATCGTGGTTTACCATGAGCGAGTCCGCCGGAGGCGGACGAGTCGAATGGTGCCGATGGTGAGACTCGAACTCACACAGGATTGCTCCCACACGCTCCTGAAGCGTGCGCGTCTACCAATTCCGCCACATCGGCAATACAGAAAATGCTGAAGAGAAAGATCAATGAAAAGTTATTCACCCGTCCGGAGTCTAGGAGACGTAGACGGGCCGCCACACCGGCATATGTAGCAGGAGTATACGCAGACCTATAGTAGGCGCAATCATTCCGAGACGATGATTTTTCTTATGCTACCAGCCTCTGTTTTGCGAGCCTCGTTCTCTGCATATTCTGTACAAGTGCAAAAGAAAGGAAATCAGCAATGTTCCCTCTCTCAAAAAAGAAAGCATTACGTACTATCGGAGTAGCAGGTACAGAGGATCTTGCGGACTGCTCTACGCTTGAGCTCCCAGAAGATGTCTGTACAGTGTACAAAGGATTTGCTTCTCTACGAACTGCAATCTCTCTTGCACCATGCGTTTTTGTATGGCGTTTTGCCTGGTACGTAGGTGCATATTGATTCACCTCTTTGGGCATCGCTGTATGCCGTACATGGGCCTGAGATTCCTCTGCCAGTCTCCCCGCTCCGGCTGTCGGGGTATCTTCTCTGTGTGCTTCAGGCGCATCCGGCAAAACTCCGCGCCGAGAGCTCTCCGGCTCCTGGGCAGAAGCCTCTTCCCTATCCAAAACCTCTTCTCCAGAAATTTTCTGAAGTGAGGGGTGTGTAGCAACTGACTGCTTGGAGGAATTTTCCTGCACTGGCAGTCGGTTATTTTCAGAAGTTTTTTCTGAAGAAGCCATACAGAAAGAACGTTCATCTGTGTGGGTGTGCGCTGCAGGTGACCCAAACTGGGTAGATACAGTCTGTGATGCCTGCACACCAGAATGGGAAGATGCGACACTCCCCTCTTTCTGCATCTGTGTAGTATTACGATCGCTCTGTTCCTCTTTCTGCTTGCGGCGTCTAAGCAAAAGCAATGCAAAAGAAAACATCCGGGTATGCCGACTCTTCGTTTCGTTCCCGGCAGACTGCTTCCTCTGATTTCGTATGGTTTGCGTCCGGATAATGTCACGATCCTGTTTTCTGCGTGTACGAAATGAAAATGCATGATGCAGGGCAGTGAGCCGTAAAAGAGATGCATTTTGCTGGCTGTTAGAGCGTGAAGACGAAGAAGATTGGCGCTCAGCAGCGCGCTCATCTTTTTTTGCATTGGTATCCGTCACCTTCTTCCGGAATGCCTTTCTCACGCTGCGCAAAGTCTTTGAAATAAACTGTGCACTCTTTTGCAAAAGACTCTTTACAAACCTTGCGGTCTCTCTTAAGAGAGACCGCAGCAAACGTCCCAGACGTACAAACATCTGCCTGACGAAAGCAGAAAAACCGCGAAACACAGGTTCCAGTTCATCTGAGGAGAGTACTCTCCACAAACCATAGAGCAGTGCACCTATGGCAACTACGCCCAGTACCACACCTGCAACAGCCAAAAGCATAGGAACCACAAATACCAGAGCCAGACCCAGAAGAATGGCCAGTGGTATGGCAAGTACGAGCACAAGCAGATTTCCTCCTGCTTCACCGGAATCATCGAGCCCTGCTTTGGTGAATATGGCCCAAATAGCCGTTATTCCTCCAAGCCCGGTCGCTATTAGCGTAAAGCTCACCTGCATAAGAGTGTATATTTTACTATATTATTTTAATAAATCAAGTATCGTTTAACTACTAAATGGAGGTCCGGAGTCCTGGACCCTCTTTTGAGACGCAGGCATCGCGCCTGCCTACCGCAGGCAGATGCCCTATTTCTGGTACATGGGTGAAGCTCCGCCAGCTTACGCAGGCGGTATCTTCCACTACGCCTGCGGCGTCGCTCGCGAAACCCGGCGAAGCAGTATCGCATGTTGACTAAGCGCATTCATCCCCCAGCTTACCTGCCTGCCGGCAGGCAGGCGCAGGGGGCATTCTGCGAAGTCGGGTAAATACCTATTGTAGGGACTTTTTTGCTAAGTGTTTTTGTGCACACAGCATCTGAATGTACTGCGAAAGCAAGACTACAAACGGAGGCACGCTGATGTAGAACAGATACTCCTCAAGAGGCAGTCCAAAAAACCAAATACCAAGTGCACGCTCCGTCCCGAAGGTCCATACGCCGTACCACGTAAAAAAAATATCAATGGGAATCGCTAGGCAGCCAAACAGAACAGTGGCAAGCACCAGCGGCACCGGAGAAAATTTCTTGTAAAATCTCAGTAAGCAAATGAGTACTGCATCCAGTGCAAAAAAGAAAAGTATGGTACTCAGGTACAACATAGATACATACACCATACGAATATTGTGCTGCAGGAACAAGGTAGACATGCTGCACTCTCGCTAGAGTTCAAGTTTCCCGACGAGTTCCTGTACCTCTTCGTCCCCCGGTGTCATCTCCAGAGCGCGCCTGAGAGATGCGAGCGCTTCCTCTCTCTTTCCTAATTTTCCATAGGCTACACCCAGGTTGTAGTACAAGGCAGAAAGTGAGTCATCTATTTCTTTTGCCCGTAAAAGGTGATGAATAGCGCTCTGATACTCTCCTGTTCCTATTTCCATAGCGGCAAAGTTCAAGAGAGTCTTCACATCCATTGGCCGGTAAATCAAGGCTTGCCGGTAAGCCTCCCGTGCTTTCTCCGTTTCGTGAACTTCCGTAAAGTACTGACCGAGATTGTAGTACGCCATGCCGTTAGGGCGTATGGCAAGCGACTTTCTGTAGTATTCCAGAGCCTCCTCTCTCTCCCCTGCTCGGTAGCGCAAGCTCCCCAGATTATTGTAGGCGACGTGGGAATTTGGATAGTACGCAAGAACATGAGTGAAGAGTAACTCGGAATTTTTCCAAACCAGAGACTGTGCATGCGCCTGAAACGCAAAAAGTACAATCGTAGCCGCAACCAAACCCTGTACCAGTTTTGGACGGATAGAGAGCAGATGATGGAAGAGAAGAGCAGCAAGAAAGAGCAAACCCACACTCGGCATATACGCATACCGGTCCGAAGCAAAATAGATGTCACTTGGCGTATCTAACCCTTTTGCAAAATTGCTGAAGCTAGGCAGAACAGTGAAGAGAAAGAAGAGCCAGCCAAAGAGAATGTTTCTGTTCTTTGTGCGCAGTCGCCATGCAAGCAGAGAAAGAATCATCACTACAAGGAACGGAATGAGAAGATGAATATTGTGTAAAGAAATAGGCTCTGTAAAGGGATACAACACCGAAAGTCCCGTAGGGAAAAGAAGTTTTTGCAGGTAGAACACTATCGCCTTGGAACCAATGAGTACCTTGGCAAAAAGCAAATGGTCGTTCCCGCTCTTTCCACCCAGTGCAACAACACCGAAGATGAAAGACAGAAAAAAGAAGGGCACCTTCTCCAGCAGCGCCTCTCTATCTATCTTCCTGCCTTCACGCCAGTCAAGCAGAAGAAGCACCAGTGGCGTGGCTATGGCAGAAACTTTGGAAAGCAGACTCAATAGGAGCATCAGTACACTGCACCTGTACCACACTCTGTGTTTGGTACAACGAAACACAAGGTAGGCATTGAGTGTGAGAAGAAAGAAAAAGAGAGAAAGTACATCTTTGCGTGCACTCGCCCACGCCACCGCCTCGGTGTGCAGTGGGTGCACAGCAAAGAGAAGTGACGTGACTGCGGCTATCCATTGCTTTCCTGTAAGCAAATACGCGAACCAGGCAACGAGCGCAGCGTTCAGAATGTGGAGAAGTAGATTGCCTAAATGAAAGAGGAAGGGATCCATACCGGCAATCAAATCTGTCAGTTGGTAACTCACCAGGGTAAGCGGTATGTAGAGCTCGGGATCGTACGTCGTAAATGCTTCCTTCACGGACGCAAACGAAAATTCATGGACGATGGGGTTCTCCACTATCAGCAGACCGTCATCCCAGTCTACAAAACCATTGGAAAGAGATGCTCCGTAGATAAAGAGCAACAGCAGACCCAGGAGGCCTGCAACACGCAGAACCTTCCTGGGTGAGGGAACATACTCTGTCATAGGACTAATAAATCATGAGCGAAGCGCTGCTGGGAGAAGCAAGTGTCGCCTTGGTAGGACTCGAGAGTGTAAGAGTGACCGATTCGCCTCCGTCGGAGACAAGATCTGTAAGCACTTTTACACGGAAGTACTTGGTTGTCTCTCCCGCACGGAATGTAAGTGTGCCACTGGACTCTTCGTAATCTGAGCCTTTATGTGCACTACCATCACTCGTTTTGTACTGAACCGTGGCCTGCCCCAAAGAGCCACCCTGACGCAGAACAGGAATATCTATATACCCATCCGACTCCAGTACGTCATAATCATTTTCCGTAAAACGGAACGAACCCGAACCAAAAGAACCAACCTCGTTATCAAAAATAGTCAGTGTAGATTTCATATATTTCTCGTCCAATACAGCTCCTCCTGTGGGACTGCTCAGGGTAAGATTCACAGTTTTATTGCCTCCTATATCAGTGTTATCCAGTACACCGAGCGTAAAACTCTTTGTTGTTTCTCCATCCCCAAACGTCAACGTACCACTGGTTTTTGTATAGTTGACTCCGTTCTTTCCCGTTCCATCTGTCATGCTGTACTGCACGGAAACCTCCCCCTTGGTCCCACCCAACCGTTCAACAGTAATGGTACTGTTGCCCTGGTTCTCATTTGCTGTAAACATGGTTGCAGCATACTGCAGCGTGCCCTGCGCAGGACCTTCCTGCGCCGCGGCACTGCTGGAGCTTGCAGTTTCATCGTCCACTATGGTCAGTGTGGCAGCATCGGGATCAATAATTTCTGCGCCGCCGGTCACATTACTCAGTTGGATGGTGGCCGTTTCATCCCCTTCACTCTCCGTATCGTTCAGAATAGTAAGAGAGAATGATTTACTCGTATCATTGTCATCAAAAACCAGTGTACCTTCCTGCTTCTCAAAGTCCGAGTCTCCTTTGGCTGTCCCATCCACCACTTTGTAATCCACCGACGCCATTCCGGTATTCCCTCCGGTTCGTACAATACTGATTGTAATGGACTCCTCATCTTCATCGACGCTGTATGCATTGGTTGTAAAGCGGAATTTACCGTGCTCATTCACTGCTGGCGCAGAAAAACTGCTGCTGCTCGTACTTGCAGAAGACGCAGAAGAGCTTCTGCGGGACCGCGAAGAGCTACTGCTTGCACTACTGCTACTTGGCTCTATACCCAGCACCTCGTTGCGCAGGCGCTGCATCATTACAGCAGCCTGGCCGCGCGTAAGACCGTCGTTCGGCCGAAACGAGCCATCCCCAAATCCGGTAATAATACCGAGTCCGTACATTTCACCGACCGCAGCATCGTAGTAAGACCCTACGGGAACATCGGGAAACACGGAAGAACCGGCACGGGAAGCACTCAGTGCGGTACCCACCACTCCAAGAGTAAGGCCGACTGCAAAGGAGCCCACCGAAAACGAGCGAAGGAACTTCTTCATAAGAGCAAAGGGGAAATAGTTGCGCACAGTATAGGAAGGAACCCTATCAGACAGCAAGAGATCATTATTGGTGTGTCTGCTACTGAAAAAACATCATAACAAATCTCTTGACGACAACATGTAGCACTCTATACTTTCGACTGCTTAGCACTCTCTAAAGGAGACTGCTAACACCTCTTTGTCAACACATCCTGTTTTTATCCTTTTCTTCTAGAACGTATGGCAGATATCCCAAAACTCGCCGTAACCATAGACCCCCTTGGGGACCGTGTGGTTGTGGTTCCAATGGAAAAAGAACAAGTCACGGCATCGGGCATTGTGATTCCCGATACTGCAGATGGTGAAAAACCCTCCGAAGGTGTCGTGATAGCAATGGGATCCGGTGGTGTAGGTGAAGACTGTGCCAACCCTAAAGATTTCCTGAAAGTGGGTGATAAAGTCCTCTTTGGCAAGTACGCCGGAGATGATGTAAAGCTCAAAGACAAAACAGGCAAAGACGTGGAAGTAAAAATTCTCCGTCTGGAATCCGTTCTAGGCAAAGTGAACTAGCCGTTTTATTCGCATTTTCTTTTCTCATTTCACACTATGGCAAAACAACTCCTCTTTAGTAACGAAGCACGTACCAAAGTTCTCTCCGGTGTCAGCAAGCTTGCGGCCGCCGTGCGCGCCACCATGGGTCCAAAAGGACGAAATGTCCTCATAGAAAAGAGTTATGGCGCACCCACCGTGACCAAAGACGGTGTATCCGTCGCCAAAGAAATAGAACTGGAAGATAAGTTCGAAAACATGGGAGCGCAGCTGGTAAAGGAAGCTGCCACTAAAACGAATGACGCCGCAGGAGACGGAACAACCACCGCTACAGTTCTTGCACATGCAATGATGGTTGCAGGACTCAAGCACCTCTCCAGTGGCTCCAATGCCATTTCCATAAAGCGGGGTATAGATAAAGCAGTAGAAACGGTCATAGATGAACTCGAAAAGATGAAGAAAGACATCTCTTCCAAAGCCGAATACAAGGCTGTCGCCAACATTTCTGCCCAGGACGAAGAGGTAGGTACCATCATTGCCGAAGTCATTGACGAAGCAGGCAAAGACGGCGTCGTCACCGTAGAGTCCGGCCAAACGCTCGGATTAGAGAAGGAATACGTAGAAGGCATGCAGTTCGATAATGGTTACATTTCACCGTACTTCGTTACAGATACCTCCCGCATGGAGGCCGTATTCGAGAATGCCTATATTCTGATTACAGATAAGAAGATCGGTTCCATACAGGAAATTTTGCCTCTCCTGGAAGGTCTGGCACAAAAGGGAAAGAAGGAGATTGTCATCATTGCAGAAAACATAGAAGGAGAAGCGCTCGCTACACTTGTAGTGAACAAACTGCGTGGCACCTTTAGCGCACTGGCCGTAAAGGCACCGGCCTTCGGCGACAGGCGTAAGGAGATTTTGCGCGATATTGCCGCCCTCACCGGTGGTCGCGTCATTTCCGAAGAAGTCGGTCTCAAGCTGGAAAACACAACCGTGGAAGATCTGGGCAGAGCAAAAAAGATTATTGCCACCAAGGACTCCACCACCGTTGTGGGAGGTTCCGGTGAAAAGAGTGAGATAGAAGCACGGGTGAACCAGATTAAAACCGCCATAGAGAATTCCACTTCTGACTTCGACAAAGAAAAGCTTGCAGAGCGCCTGGCTAAACTCACCGGCGGTGTCGCCGTTATTCGGGTGGGAGCCGCAACAGAAGTAGAGCAGAAGGAACGTCAGCACCGTGTGGAAGACGCGCTCTCTGCTACACGCGCAGCAGCAGAGGAAGGAATCCTTCCCGGAGGAGGAACAGCTTACATCCGCTCACTCAAAGCACTGGATGCCCTCAAGTTAAAGAATGAAGATGAACAGATTGGAGTAGAAATAGTGAAGGAAGCGCTCGTCGCTCCCCTTTCGAATATTGCCGCAAACGCCGGAGCTGCGGAAGATGTGGTCGTAGATAAAGTCCGGCAGATGAAAGGCAACGAAGGTTACAATGCGCTAACAGGTGAGTACGAGGACATGGTCAAAGCCATGATTATAGACCCCAAGAAGGTCACACGTTCCGCTCTGCAAAATGCCGCTTCGGTCGCCTCTATGTTCCTTACACTGGAAGCAGCCATTTCAGAAATCCCCAAGGACCCGGACCCCGCTGAGGCAGCTGCAGCTGCAGCGGCTATGGGTGGAGGAATGGGAGGAATGATGTAGAAGACAAAGTATATCGTATCTCGTATGTGGTATGTAGGTCACCTGCGTACCACATACTTTGTTGTTGCTCATTCCTTATCCGGCACAAACTTCAATGCGGCTGCCATTGATATAATCCGTCCTCATGGAGCCACACCCACGAAGGGGTGCGGCTCTATTCTTTCAATTATCACCGCAGCTGCACCCCTCCGTGGGTGCAGCATAGGTGCGCAAATCAAGGATGTGTGCGACGAAGGGCTTAGGTAAGGAATTACCCCTCATCCGGCACAAACTTCAATGCGGCTGCATTCATACAGTACCGCAGTCCCGTAGGTTCCGGACCATCCGTAAATACATGACCCAGGTGGTGCCCATACGTACTTGAGAGTATTTCGGTACGCGGATATCCCAGTTTAAAATCAGTGCGTTCTATGAGGGCATCGGGGCTTATGGGCTTGGTAAAACTGGGCCAACCGGTACCGGAATCAAACTCATCTTCGGTACGAAAGAGTGCCTGTTCCCCTGTGACGTCATAAAACGTTCCAGGTTGTGTACGGAACATGTACGTGTACGCATCATTGCTGTGTGGAGGTTCTGTTCCGGCTTTCCGTGTAATGCGGTACTCCTCGGGAGTAAGCATCTCCTTCCACTCTTCATCTGTATGGGACAATGCAGACGCTATGGGATGGGGGGAACGTGCCCAAATCATAAACACTACAATGGCAAGCACAAGGCCTATGGTGAAAATGAGAGAAATCATTGCAGCGTTTTTCATACACCTATTGTAAACTAGCTGTATGAAAACGGGAATCAGTATTACCGCATGGTACAAATTTACTCCTCTGGAGGAGGGCACACTTTCTTCGCTTCAAAAGGAATTGCAGACATTTGGCAAAGCCAAAAGAATGCGTGGCCTGGTGTTGCTTGCAGAAGAAGGGGTAAACGGCACAGTCTGCGGTCTGGCATCTGCCATACAGGAATGGAAGCAGCTTATGCAGAAACACTTTGGAGAGATTGTTTTTAAAGATAGTTTTGCGGAAGAATATGTGTTTCCGCGCTGGTTCGTAAAGGTGAGACCCGAAGTAGTTGCTCTCAAAAATACGGACATACGTCCCAGTGAGGAACATCATCATCTTTCACCGGAAGAATGGCATGACGCACTGGAGGAAGATGTGGTGGTGCTGGATACGCGTAACGACTACGAAACGGAAATTGGTATGTTCGCAAAGGCGGTAGACCTGGAAATGCAGAGCTTTAAAGACTTTCCTTGGGCTGTGCAAAAAGCAGAAATCCCCAAAGACAAAAAAGTTCTTCTGTACTGTACCGGTGGCATCCGCTGTGAAAAGGCTCTTTTGGAAATGGAAAAACAGGGCTATACCAATGTCTACCAGTTACAGGGAGGCATACTCGCCTACCTCCGGAAGTTTCCGCATCAAAAATTCGATGGTGAATGCTTTGTGTTCGACCATCGCGTTTCCGTGGACCAGGAACTCAGACCTTCGCAAAAGTACAAACTCTGCCCCCATTGCGGAGACCCCGGGAACTGTGCGGTTTCCTGCCTGCGCTGCGGGCGGGATCGCATCATCTGTACAGAGTGTCACAAGAAGACACACTTGCAAACATGCTCCAAAGATTGCACATACCACCTCCAACGCAGGAGTGATGCAAACTTTTCCATACAGAAGCATTGACCTGTGCAGTAGGTATGAAACAATGTCTCTACAAGGATTTCTTGTGTTGAGCAGTACTGATCAGGCGAAGGAATTGCTCAACGGGGGCTTCTCGTGAAGCTCCCAATTTTTTAGTACGACAATCTCATTGACCCGTAGAAATGGAGTGAGAGAATGCTCATGGTAGTACGTTGGTTGCTCTGGGGGTACGTCAACCTACTGCCATCAGGGGGAGCACTGTGTTCCCCCTATATTTATAGTTGCTCAAATAATTGACTCAATTTTAAAAGAGAGCATAGTGGTCTTCTGCTTAGTCTTTGTGAGGTTTCGGTCTCCCGAAGAGTAAGCAGCTCGTCTGCTTACTGAAGGGCCCACCGATCCACCGCCTCTCCGGACGGTGTGGCCCATTTTTTAGGAAACCTTGTGCAAGGCTAGGGTCTATGAAAATAGAGATGACATCTTTTACCCATTGAAAGACACTCGTATCGTTCTGCGATTTTGTAGATGGCGCTCTATTCATTCAGGGGAAACATATGCTGCACCACCTCCCTACATCAAGGATTTTCCTTCTTCAGTTGCTTCAACCTTACTCTTAAATGCACATACAAATTTCTCAATAATTGAAGCAATAGAAACATCCGTTCCAATAGGAACATCACAAGATGGGAACGTGTCTGTTTTATCCGGATCAAAGAAATCGGGTCCAGTAAAAGAAGCCATAATCCGCATCATGTCATTCTCAAGTGGCATCAAGCTGCAATCTGGCAGATCTTCCTTTCCAAGCGCTCGGCGCAGAGCACTATCTATCTTCCGTCGTTGTTCATCATTCAATTTAGAAAAAAGGTTGTGGGGAGCGAAATGTACAGTCTCGGGACAATCACAACAACATACCGGAGGTGGTTCTTTGGGTTCATTAGAATCTCCTCTAGCTTTCGATACATTCAAGCCTGAATAGCAGCCGCTAAAAGGAGATTGGCTCACAATACTTACGTTCTTAGGCAAGTGATCCATGGTGAAGAGAATAATATATTATTATCATATAATTTTTTTGTATTATGTCAAATATTCCCCGAGCTTCATTCTTACACAGAAACAGGTTCAAAACTCACAGTGAAAGAATCCTTATCAGGATGAAAGACAACATCTAAGCGGAGAGCGGTATACAAGTTGTTCCATCTGGAAACACGCTGCCACCAATCGGCATCTACTTTGTCCAAAGCGGCGATGCGTTCTCTGCATCTCTGTACAATATTACTCACTGATATCTCTTCTGTCGGTTGTAGAGGAACAGTGAGTAGATGCTCAGGTGCCTGATCATCGTAGATGCGTCGGAGGTCTATTTGACCCATGCCAGAAAAGCTCCCGGCTCCCTCAACCCATCCTGATTCCTTTAAGGCTCTGGAAACATACAGCATTTCAGAAACACCATCGGGTGTACTGCACACAGTACACGCAAACACATGTTCTCTATACTCCGCATTCAGCAGAGCAAGAACTGTCTCTATGGCTTCACCGTGCTTCTCATGAGAGTAAGACGGTGTGGCAGCAGTACAATGTTCTTGCAGAGTCATGTAAGCAAAGACTGGTAGAAGAATGAAAGAAATGCAATTGTACGTTACAAGGATTTCAATCTGATTACTCTCCGTACTTGCGGTCAGGGCGTATGACTTCCGCAGCAAATTCCCGGTAGGTATACTCAAACATACTCTGTGGTATGCGTCCGTACCGCCTGCCTTCGGCACTACGGTAGTACGGATGCAGCATATGAGTGGTAGTGCGGTACGTAGCTGCATAGTACCGCTGAATATCGTCATATGCCCACACAAGTTTGTTCGAGCGATGACTCCCCTCATGAGTCATACGTTCAGGCATATCATAGGGATGCACCTCCGCAGCACTCACCCCGGAAAAAGGAAGAGCAAGTGCGAGCACAAAGAATGCGACGGTAAGAATGTGCTTCATAGATGAGATACAGAGTAGACAAGAAAGATGTAATGTCAATTTTACTAAACATATTCTTATTATGAAAATATTTGACTTTATTTTCAAATAGTTTCTAATTGGAATTATTTTTTACAATAAAACACATCTTTTTCATTTATTGTTCAAAATATGTATTCGTATTTTTTAGCATTATACTGCTATATATTCATAAATAGAGTAAAAAAATACTTGAAGGGGCTCCAATCTGCTAGACTCTGTCGGCTGTATTCCGAAAATTCCATGAAGCTTCGTAGCACCACTGCAAGCCTCTTGCTCTGTTCACTGGCTACCACACTCCTACCCTCTGCGGCTTTCGGGTTTTCGGATGTGCGTCCGGGATACACGCCCTACGCGCAGGCTATAGAATCCCTCAAAGAAAAAGGAATAGTAGAAGGATACAAGGATGGTTCCTTTAAACCCACATCGCACATTAACCGTGCAGAATTTTTAAAAATCATTTTAGAGAGCAGAGGTGTGGATGCAAATGCAGAAACACAGGAGTGTTTTCCGGATGTGCACGATGAGTGGTTTGCACCCTATGTGTGTAGGGCCAAGCAGGAAGATATTATAGAGGGGTATCCCGACGGTTCGTTTAAACCCGAGAAACCCATCACCTTTGCAGAAGCCTCCAAAATTCTTTCACGTGCCTACGAACAGAACATAGATGCCTACTCACCGGACTGGTACGAACCGTTTGTACGGGCACTGGAAGACTCCGGTGCTATTCCGCTCTCCATCGAACGCCTGGAGCAGGAAGTCAATAGAGGAGAAATGGCGGAAATGATGTGGCGTCTCACAGAGGGGAAAGGGGAAGAACCGAGCAAGGGATACCTCAATGTAAAGTACCCCGGCGTCATGGTAAACATGGCATCCGAAGAACCACAACGCGCCTCTTCCTGCTCAGACCTCAAGGCATTTACAGAAGAAGCCAACCGTGGAGGGTATGCAAAATACGGTGATGCCATACTTATGGATCGTTCTCCTGTGGCTAGCATGGCAGGAGCCAGAGCAAGCAAAATGCAGGCACCGGACTTTTCCCAAACCAATGTGCAGGTCAACGGCGTGGACGAAGCAGATATTGTAAAAACAGATGGCACGTACGTGTATGCCGCATTGGAAGGAACTATTCGCATTGTGCATGCGTACCCTGCCAATAGCGTAGAACTTGTAAGCACCATTGATCTGCACAATGAATCTTTTCAGCCTACAGAACTGTACATAGATGGAACCAAGCTCGTTGTACTCGGAAACAGCTGGCAAACCTTTAACCGTCCTGCAGCAGCAGGTATAACCAAGATGATTGCACCACCGTTTTATGGAGGAAACCGTACAGAAGTACGCATCTATGATGTAGCGGACCACGCTCATCCGTTGTTACTCCGCACCCTCTCATTCGACGGAAATCTGGTATCCAGTCGCATGATCGGAAAGAAGCTCACAGTAGTCTTACAGGAGAGTATGCGCTGGCGTGTCCCCTCTCCGGGTCCCCTGCCACTGGAAAATGAACTTGTGCCCAGCATGCGCGATTCCTCTTCTGGCAATACCGAAGAACCCGTGAGCCGATGCAGTGACGTGGTTATTTTGCCTCGTGTGCCGCATCCGCAATATTTGATTGCCGCAGTCATACACACGGACGATCCCGCTGCAAAGGTACAGAAAGAAGTGGTACTGGGTAGTGCGGAAAACATGTATTCCTCCCTGGAAAATCTCTACGTTACGGCAACGCAGCAGGAGTATCACTGGCGCGGCCCACTGGGTTTGGGTGAAGAAAACACAAGCATCTACCGCTTTGCCTATACAGACGACGGCATGGAGCTGAAGGCCCACGGCACTGTTGCCGGCCATTTGCTCAACCAGTTTTCCATGGACGAGCACAATGGTACGTTCCGCATAGCCACTACAAACGGGCAGGTATGGGACCAGGAGTACCCTTCCAAAAGCAGTGTCTTCATTCTGAATACCAATCTGGAACCTATGGGAAGCATAGAAGATATTGCTCCAGGTGAAACCATCTACTCCGCACGGTTTCTGGGCGACCGCGCTTATCTCGTAACGTTCAAAAAAGTGGATCCGCTTTTCGTACTGGATCTCTCCAGTCCTACGGAGCCACAGATTCTGGGAAAGCTCAAGATTCCAGGTTATAGCGACTACCTCCACCCCTACGACGAGAATCACATTCTAGGTTTTGGGAAGGAAGCAGAGGAAGCAAAAGATCCTTCCACAGGCCAATCTGCAGACTTCGCCTGGTATCAGGGAATGAAGATGGCCCTGTTTGATGTCACCGATCCGGAACACCCGGTGGAAATGGATACCTTTGCCATAGGTGACAGAGGAACAGAGAGTC
>PFDR01000032.1:0-9191 GCA_002772545.1 Candidatus Peregrinibacteria bacterium CG10_big_fil_rev_8_21_14_0_10_49_10
GTAAACTCATGGTGGTGCAAGGAGGATTTGGGTGATTGGAAACTATGCTGATTCCGGCGTACCAATTACCCCTCCGCACTCGAGGTCGCAAGTAATTGCGATCCCAGATAGATGATCATCCCCCCAGCACGCTGGGGCGACAGAACCCGGCGTATAAAGAGCGGAATATTGTAGAGACGTCACGGCGTGACGCCTCTACAATATTTCCATGAAGAAATCAGAAGCAGTATTTGGCCTTCTTCGCATCCCCGTCGATGCACTTGCTGTATTTGCGGCATTAACGCTGGCATACCGTTTACGTCTCAGTAATATCGATTTACTTCCTGGTATTCAGCTCCTCGAACCTGCAAGTACGCTTCCAGATATGCCAGACTATCTTGTATCTTTTGTAATGCCAGGCATTCTTGGTTTCCTTCTTATAGCTGCATGTCTGAGTTTGTATGTACTGCTCACCACGCGAAGTGCATGGAACGAAATTGGTCGTATTCTTATCGCAAGTTTTCTGTGGCTTGTGGCAGTGATTGCATGGTATTTCCTTGTAAAGAAGCAGCTCTTTTATAGTCGTATGTTACTTCTGCATTCTGGTTTTCTCATCGCATGTTTTGCCATTATTGGACGAAGCTCGGTAACACTACTTCAGCGTGCATTCTTACAGTGTGGTATTGGAGTTCGGTCGGTTGTGTCTATTGGTGCAAGGGCAATAGTCAAGTCTGCAAAAGCGACACTGACAGATGACGTTCGTTATGCATACTTAGGGCATATTGGAAGTATTGTAGAGCTGAAAAAGTTATCAAATGTCGATCTTGTGCTACAGACAGATCCAGACCCAAAAGATGCAGTCACCAATGCACTTATTGAGTATTGTCGAAGTGAACATATTGGTTACGCTTTTTTACCACCTGTCCTTGCAGAAAACCCTCATCAATTACGAACAGATTACATTGGCCTCGTGCCGATGCTCGCATTCAGGCCAACACCACTTGATGGATGGGGCAGAATACTCAAGCGCATATGTGACATTATTGGAAGTACAGTATTGCTTATACTACTGCTACCACTCCTCTGCATCCTCTGCATCCTCTGCATCCTCTTTCAGGGTTTCCCTATTTTTTACATCTCACACAGGGTTGGTGGTCCAAATCACCGTACAATTTTTGTCATGAAGTTTCGCACAATGATCCGAAATGCAGATAAGAAAAAAGCAGAACTCCAAAAGAAAAGTCATCGTACAGATGGCCCACTCTTCAAGATGAAAAATGATCCACGAGTCACAGGACTTGGGCGAGTACTTAGGCGCTGGTCACTGGATGAGCTGCCACAGCTTTTAAATGTATTTGTCGGTCATATGTCACTTGTCGGCCCTCGTCCACATTTGCCAGAAGAGGTGAGCAAATACTCTACATATGAGCGACGTGTCTTTGCGGTAAAACCAGGAATTACGGGGTTCCCACAGGTCTCTGGTCGTTCAGATCTTCCCTTCAAAGAAGAGGTGCGGTTAGACCTACAGTATATCGAAGAGTGGTCACCATTTTTAGATTTATGGATACTGTGGCGAACAGCCTTTGTTGTCATAAAACGGAAAGGTGCAGATTGATAAATTATGCTACACTTTTTTTCAATGGAATCATTTGACCCTCAGACACCGTACGGAAAATCTGTCATTGCACTCATTGTACTCATTTCAGGAGTATTGTTGTATCAGTCATTTTTGGCAGATACAAGCAAGAGTGAATTCAAGCCAAAAGAGAACCAAGAGTGCGAGGGGGAACCTCTGAGTGTGAACTATTCATACTATGGAGGAATGTTGCAGCCACATGCATGTGCACCACAATGTGATGATGGTATGCAGCACTACGTGTTATATACCAATGGAAAGGCAACACAGTGTCAGAAAATTCCTGGCTGTCTCGACTGGGGAGAAGACCAAGGTGTGACATGTCTTCCATCCTCGTAGTCCTCGTAGTCTTCGTATTCCTCGTAGTCCTCGTAGTCCTCGTAGTCCTATTTCCTCTTCCTCCTCATCCATCCAATACCTGCAGCCATTCCGGATGCAGCAACAGCAACCGCTGCAGGACCTGTGTCTCCTATAGGCGCTCTGTTTTGTACAAACGGTTGTAGTTGTGCGAGAGGTAGTTGGTACGGTAGTTGTTGATATGTTGGGTACTGTGGGAATTGGTATTGTTGCGAAATTGTTTGAGGATTTTCAGAAGCTACCAAGGTGTGCTGTGGGTCCTTTGAATCCTTTGACTCTTTTCTGCAATACCTGTCACATCCATCATTATTGATACGATTCCCATCGTCACAGATTTCTGCAGAGTCAATAATGCCATCGCCACATCGAGAAAGGCTACAGTCTGGGCGACACAGTGCATCTGGAGATGTAGAGTTCTGTGGTCCATCGTCACACTCCTCCCCAGCATCAATCTCTCCATTACCACAGTACAGAGATACAAACCGACAACGGCTACATGTATATGGCAGTGTTGCATTGTGTGTTGATTGTTCACACTGTTCTCCAAGAAGGCTTTGGACAACACCATCCCCACAGATACCAATTTCAAGTAAGCACGTAGAGTTACAACCATCATTATCGCGACGGTTGCTGTCATCGCATTCTTCTCTATTTTCAAGAAGACCATTCCCACAGATGGATGCAGCAGCCACAAGAGGCTCTTTACTGCTCGTCAGAGACGACTGAGAAGAGGACGAAGGGATTTGTATGACAGGAGATTTAGTGCTCTCAGAGGACGATGCAAGGGCGATAATGATGGTGTACTGAGAAGACGTGGAAGATGGTAAGCAGTCATCAGATCCACGACGACAAGAGTCTGGTTCATCCCCCTCAACGTATGTACAGCTTTCGCTCACACATGCTAAGTGGAAGTATGGAATAGATCGTCTAGAACTTCTTGCAATACTGGATACTCGAGAAGAGGAATCTCTTGATGAAGTACGCGATGTACCTGCAGAAGAACTGCTACTTGATACAGCAAAGCTGCTCCGTGAAGAACTAGAGACAAGACAGTCGAACACATCAGCACATTGGTTGCTTCCATTGCCATCGACAATGATACATTGATTATTTCGACATTCAGTGTGTGTATCACATTGAATAACAGAAGAGCATTCATTTGCTCCTGGCTCAGATAGTATTACACAGGCATTGTTGAGACAGGCAGTATGCTCATTGGAACATCCAAGAACAGTATCACACTCATCGATACCATTCCCTGGAACTTCGATACATGCATTATTTTGACAGATTGTATGGGACCCAGGTGGTTCAGAAGAAAGACTGAACATACTCCGTGAAGAGCTAGAATTGATGCAATCAAATACATCATTACATTCATTGTCTCCATCACCATCGACAACAACACATTGCTCGTTTTGGCACTCGGTATGTTGGCCACAGTCTATTGTTTCATTGCAGTCATTTGGCCCCGATTCATTAATAATGACACACATGTCGTTAAGACATGTCATTCGTCTATCATTACAACCAAGAACGGTATTGCAGTCCGAGCTATTAAACGATGATCGTGAAAATTGTATTGAGGAAAATGCAGAAGAAATTTGTAATGAAGAGAACGCAATACTGTTCACAGAGTTTTGCGACACAGTACTTCCCTGTGAAACAGTTGAGTTTTGTGATGCTACCGAGTTTTGGGTAATACTAATCTGAGAAGAATTTTGAGAAGAGTTGGCAGATGCAGAGCTGACACGTGAAGAGCTGACACGTGAAGAGGATTGACTACTATCTGAACTGGATCCTTCACTTCCATCGCCAGGTCCAGGGCCGTTGCCACCAGGACCACTCCCAGGACCAGGGCTACCCCCAGGTCCACCGCCAGGTCCAGGGCTCCCACTAGGACCAGGACCGTTGCCACCAGGTCCACTTCCTGGACTACCACTAGGACCAGGACCACTCCCAGGACCACTCCCAGGACTTCCAGGCCCGTTTACTCTTTGAGGAACACAGACACTCGGTGCATTTCCCGTATTATCGATTGGGGCATTGCAGGTGAGGTTGACGGCCAGCGCTGTTGTTGGACCCTCATCATTATAAGGATTGATGTACATTTGTGCGCAGTTTTCTGGTAGGGATTTTTCCTCACCAACGAGAGCACATTCTTGGAAGCATTCTTCTGGGCACTTATAGTCACCTACAATATCGCTTGGAACAGGAATTTCTGTTCCTGTTGCAGGGACAAAGATGAGGGCACCTGTGGCAAATGTATCGTCACCTTTTCCAGTACACCTTTCGCAAGGTGCACAGAATACAACTGCCGGTAAGGGGTCGCAGTTTGGATATGAGTCTTTTTGTACATATGGGTCGGCGCACACTGTAGGAATATCTGGCCCACTACATTCTTCACCTGGTCCCACATATAACCTCGCTACTCTTGCCTTTGAGCCATCACTTCGTTCAATTTCAGTGACTTGATCGCAAATATTTGGCAGTAACTTACATTCACATCCACAACTATTACCACATTGGTCGTACGTACCTGGACATTGATTTAAGGTATTACATTCATGGTCTGGACCATCTGACTCTCCAGGAGTACAAGATGCATCACATTGTTCATTATTATCAATTGCACCATTTCCACAGGATGCTTCACATACTCTAGATATTGGGTGAAGAGCGTTTGGCGCCTCGCATGTACATTGGTCAGTACATTCAACTGGGTCATCACATTGTTCTCCAGGGTCTACAATTCCATTTCCACATTCTTCTTCGCACCTATTCTCATTCTCTACTGCAGAATATCCAGTATTACATTGGCAAGAGTTCACATTACAGTTTGCAACACTGTCACATTCTTCTCCCGGGTCAATGTCTCTATTTCCACAAATGACACATGCGCTTTTAGTTGAGCTAAAGGTGTACCCAAATTCACACGTACATGCCACACCTGTGCTCAGGTCATTGCAGTGATCATGTATTGTATAATCACACTCTTCATCCGTATCATGATCCCCATTTCCGCATAGCCCATCTGGCACACATGCCCCAGAGTTCGATGCAGAAAAATCTTCTTCCCATCTGTAGCCAAATTCACATTCACACGTTTCATTATCACAGTGTTCTTCACCATCACATGTTTCAAAGAGGTTGTTTTCACCGTCTCCACATTGGGTTACACATACCCCTTGGCCACTACATGTAAGATTGGTAGCAGAATCACAAAGTAGTACCGTTGTGCTTGGAACTCCTGCACTACAGCATGGGACTTCATCTCCACAGATTTCTCCTGCTTGTATACTTGTGGAGTTGGCACAGTCAATGTCGAGCCCCTCACATGCATGGATACAATTACAGCTTCCAACACCATCACATATACCCCCATTAACGACACAGTTAAGAGGAGAGCATGTAGTACCTGCATCCGCATAACAGTATGATCCTTGATTAGTCCACGGCCCATCGGGACACTCGGTGTTGTCGAAATCAAGTGGGTAGTAGCATTCATATGTCGTTCCTGATTGCCCTCGCAAATCATTCCCATTTAAAGAGTTCACAATCAGCGACACACTCGAACCGACTACCACTAGCAGCAGCAGTCCTTTCAGCCGAGAACGAGAGAGAGGAGAGATCATTATTGTTTACGTTTACGTCGCATCCAACCAATGCCTGCGGCCATTCCACTAGCAACAACAGCGACAGCAGCAGGCCCTGTATCACCAATTGGCCCTTGTGCCTGAATAAGTGGCTGCAATTGTGCAAGGGGTAACTGGTATGGCAATGGTTTTCCAGTTGGCATGGTTGGGAAGAACATTTGTGATGGGTTGCTGATCTGACTTGGCGGTACTTGTGCAGCTGGCTTCACAGATGGCGTAGCAGGGGTATCGGTTGGCTTTTTCACTGTTGTTGATGTTCCAAGGACAGCTGAGCGGTCACGGCATTGAGCATCGCAATTATCAGTATTGATGTAGTTGCCATCATCACATTCTTCTTGGTTATCAATGATGCCATCACCACATCGTGCAAGATGACACAGAGGGCGACACAGTGCATCTGGTGTGTTGCTGTTGAGGCTTCCATTATCACATTCCTCCCCTGCATCAACGACACCGTCACCACAGGTGTACGATGCAAAGAGGCAGTCTATACACTGGAATGGAAGGTTCTTATCATGCAGTAAATTTTCACATTCCTCCCCTGCAAGAGACTGAATAATACCATCACCACAGAGACCGGACTCAAGAAGACATGAAGAGGAACATCCGTCATCATCACGCTTATTCCCGTCATCACACTCTTCAGGGCTTGCAAGGATTCCATCACCACACACTCGTGCTGCCGCAAGAAGTACGTCTTGTACTTGGCAGGTTGCACTACAGCCATCTCCGTCATTGAGGTTGCCATCATCACATGTTTCATCAGCATCGATAGTGCCATCACCACAGGCGGGTAATGTACAAGAGGTGCGACAAGCATTTGGCTTGGTGTCAGAGTTTGCAGGTCCGTTATCACATGCTTCTCCTTCGTCGAATACGAAGTCTCCACAACGTGGGAGCTGGCAATTGTTGCGGCAAGCATTTGGTGTAGTGTCAGAGTTTCCAGAACCAAGATCACACGCTTCTGTGTCTTCCGTAATACCATTTCCACAGACAGAGTCCGCAGGAACAACCAAGCGTGGTTCTGCTCTACAAGAGCTGCTACAACCGTCACCATTACGAGTGTTTGCATCATCGCAGTCTTCATTTGCCTCGACAAGACCATTGCCACATCGCGGTTCTCGGTTTACAGGAATAGGTTGGAATGTTGGGGTTGGGTTACTTCTGAGGGATTCCAATTCACAGCTACTACTACAGCCATCGCGGTTGCGATTGTTTCCATCATCACACTGTTCTCTTCCATTGGTGCGTCCATCACCACAGACAATACGATTAGGCCCTTCTCCAGGATTGCTAGGATTATTTGTTGTTGTTGTTGGCGGTATCGGTATCGGTAGCGCAAATGAAATAACAGAAGATGCTACAGATGTTGCAGTAGAGTTTGTTATAGAAGATGTCACACTTGAAGTAGTTTCAAGAGAAGAGATGGACAATGCAGAAGAAGAACTCTGTGATGAAGATGATTCCTCTTCACAGTAGTATGGGTTATCAAACTCTGTAGGATTACATGTATCTCTTGGTACAGCAGCAAGATAATGCACATTTCCTGCATGGTTTGATGTGGTCTCATCGTAGCTACCAATCAGCCATAACTTATTATCTAAGGCTGACAAATCTGTTCCGCCAAATACATGTGTTTCTGGGTCAGGACCATCTTCCCATGTTTCTCCTCCATCTTGAGAATAATATGTAAGAGGTTGATCGTCTGTACTACGTCCGACAATCCAAATACGTCCACCAAATACTGTCGCGGGACGCTTAGCAAAGCTTAGGCCATCGAGTGCATTATCACCAACCTCCTCCCAAATAATTCCACCAGTCGAACTCCAAACTTTAAGTGAAACACCATTGTCTGTTTCCCCTCCTATAATAAGAATGGCATCGTTATAGACGAGTGATTCTGCATAAATCAAACCTTCAGGAAGGTTACCTGCTTCTGTCCAGCTGGTACCATCAGGTGAGACAAGAATTGCATCTCCAATATCATTTGAGCCCTGTGCCCCGCCAAAAATCCACATCTTATTATTAAAGACAACAGATGTATGTCTATCGATCGCCATTGGAAGCGCATTGATATGCTGTTGCCATATAGCACCGTCAATAGAAGACCACACATCACGTGTACGCCGTGGTGCGCGTCCGTAGTCAGAGCCACCAATCAACCATTGCTTGTCGTTAAAGACAAGATGTGTAAATTCCCCAATAGATGGAGTACCAGGGAAGTCTCCACTTTCAGAAACCCAACCAGGCCCTGTTCCAGAAGCGATGTTGCTATTAGAAAATACTGCTCCAACTTCTTGGAAGATGTCCCAGAAGCGCTTACCAACAACACTATCGATCGTAACGATAGAGTGGTCTACCGCTTTCGCAAATACGGGGAAGTCTTCCGTTGCTACCCATGTATCGCTGTAGAAAAAGAGAGAGCATGTTCCTTCAAAGCACATTTCACCATTACGACACTCTGCATTGGTATTGCAGGAGGAGCATTCAAAGGCAGGGTCCACAGCTTCACATGCTGTTGGTGGAGGGTTTTCTCCTGTTTGCCAGCAAATGGTACCAGTATTTTCTGTGCTACTTCCATTTTGTTGACAGCAGTATCGAGATGCTCCTTCTATGCAACAGATATCTGGGTCATTACCACAGAGATTGATATCTGTAAATGCGCATTGGCAGGTGACCGTATTGCAGGACTCTTGCGGGACATCGCATACTGCGGTGCTTTCTGAGCCGAAATCACAATCTTCGCCGAATTCAATAATGCCGTTCCCGCAGTCGTTCGTAACAATATCATTTCCACCAATTATTTCCTGACTACTTGCAACTGCACTACTCACCACACTACTTGCAACTGCACTACTCGGCACTTCACTACTCACAACGCTACTTGCAACTGCACTACTCGGCACTTCACTACTCACAACGCTACTTGCAACTGCACTACTCACCACACTACTTGCAACTGCACTACTTGCAACAGAGCTACTTGGCAGTGGTATTTCGATACAACTATCGTTACAACCGTCAGTGTCGTCACCATTAGCACCATCATCACACTCTTCCTCTCCTTGAATAAAACTATCACCACATGCTGCATCAAGACAGCTTAATGTACATGCCCCTGTATTGGAATTGACACCATTTCCTAGGTCACATTCTTCACCTGCATCTAACACTTCGTTGCCACACGCTTCTTCACATTCATTTTCTCCTTCAACAGCAGAGTAGCCAGTATCACATTGGCAAGAGTTCGCATCACAGTTATCTCCTCCGTCACATGTTTCGAATCCTGCGCGTATCTTTCCGTCACCACAAACGGCTTTATTACACTCAGACGTACATGCACCGGTATCTGAGTTGTTATCTCCAAAGTCACATTCTTCACCTGCATCTAACACTTCGTTGCCACAGTTGGCTACACACACAGCATTCGTGCATGAGAATCCGGAGTCGCAGCTCTTTGTTGCAGTACTCAATGCACCATCTGTTCCACAGCAGTCGAATGATCCGCATGTTTGCCCGGCACCAACTGTCGTGTTCGTACAAGACGCTGTAACATTTCCGCA
>PFDR01000032.1:9210-11074 GCA_002772545.1 Candidatus Peregrinibacteria bacterium CG10_big_fil_rev_8_21_14_0_10_49_10
GTAGTGGCACATGCCATGTCATCTTGGGCGTAGTAACCACCTTGTCCCTCGCAGTCTGATTGAGTGTCAGAGGTACAGCCACCTACCACACCCATTATAGGACAGCATCGACCACTTCCTCCACTATTACTTTCCCCTCCACAACTTCCTCCGCAGGTAGGATCACTCGATGGTTGCGATCCATCACCACATGGCATACCCGAATATCCATTGCCACATACCCCATCTTGGCAACAATATTCAGCTGCTAGAGGATCACCATTACCTTGGCTACCAGTCCTACAATCTTTAAGTGTTGTATAACAATTTGCATCAACCCCTGGTTCACACGAGCACTCACCACAATCGCTCACGCTAGGACAATATCCACCACCTGTTAGTTGGCTTTGCAAGGAGGCGTTGTTATTTTCTAATTGGATAATAACCATTCCTATTACCACAAATACGAGAGCAAGAATGAGCCGATGTGTGTGTATAAAATTTGCCACTTTAGCAAATGCTAACAAAGTATTTTCATGAAGCGAAAAACAACGTGTTGTGCTTCATATCAAAATATCCCCTAATCGCCTTTCAGAGTAAATTTGATGTAGCCAAATTATTTGTTCATGCCTATAATCAGCTAAATGTATAGACGGACTGCAAAAATTATTAATAGCGCGTTGGCATTTTCCATACTCTTTAGCAACAATGCAGTTGTTGCTCAGCAGTTTATTCCTGTAAGTGAGGTTTCACCGCTTACTGCTCAGCTTATTCCGCCTGCAGACTACCCTATTCGTTACCACTTCCCTCCAGAAACACAGGAGGGAATAATACTAGAACCAAATGCACACAACTACGTTACATGTGTGGAAAATGGCGTTCCTTCTATATTGCAATCCGAAGTAGCAACAGACGCATCAAAAATATATTGGGTACGAGAAGAACCACCAGAATTCGCAAGACCAAATACAGAAGTAATTGGAAATGCACCAGAAACACTCTTTCAGAGGCTGACATC
Source organism: Candidatus Peregrinibacteria bacterium CG10_big_fil_rev_8_21_14_0_10_49_10 (assembly GCA_002772545.1). Taxonomy (GTDB): domain Bacteria; phylum Patescibacteriota; class Gracilibacteria; order Peribacterales; family Peribacteraceae; genus GWB1-54-5. The sequence goes on from PFDR01000032.1 coordinate 10,208, forward strand.
AGGGGCATTTAAGTTTTTATGGAGAGGTATCGATAGTAGGTGTGGAGATGGTGTCGTAGAAGGAGATGAGCAGTGTGACGATGGGAATAGAGAAAATAACGATGAGTGTAGAAATAACTGCACTTTACCAGAAGGTGTAAGCCCTAGTCAGCAGGTGTACTTTTACTCAGATGGATCAATAAATCTTTATCCTAATCTTGCAGACCAAAGTTTGCTGACAGAGGTAACAGGTGGAAAGGTATATTATGTCAAGACAGACCAAGACCTGCTCTTTAAATGTGATGAAGAGGTGTCATGTGGCGACGGCGTTTGTACAGATAGTGAAAATACATTGATCTGCCCACCAGGACAGCCATGTCGCAAGCTTTGTGAGCAAGATTGTGTCGACGATGAGAGGCCAAGGTATTGTTTGCCTTGCGGAGACACATGTACTGAGTGGACACTTGGGGACCCAAACCCTGTCTGTGGAGATCGAAATTCTGCTGTGCAGTGCGATTTTATAGAGGAGGTCTGTATCAGAACAGATTCTCCAGACGCAGAGTGTGGAAACAGTGTTATTGAAGATGGTGAAACATGTGATGATGGAAATAGACTCAATAACGATGGGTGTACACGGCTATGTATTATTGAAGAATGTGGTGATGGTATTAAGCAGCAAATTGAAGAATGTGATGACGGTAATCTGGAAGAGGATGATAATTGTTTAAACGATTGTACTCGTTCAGCACAACCTAGTTGTGGAGATGGAATTATAGATACTGATGCTGGCGAAGAGTGTGATGACAGTAATTATAATAATAATGATGGTTGTAATTCTACATGTCAGGAAGAAACCTGTGGTGATGGCATACAGCAAACAAGTGAAGC
>PFDR01000032.1:11093-11235 GCA_002772545.1 Candidatus Peregrinibacteria bacterium CG10_big_fil_rev_8_21_14_0_10_49_10
GATAATGGGGACGGCTGCACTGCATCATGTATTATTGAGGATTGTGGTGATGGTATCGTTCAGGGTATCGAACAGTGTGACGATGGGAATGCAGTGAATAACGACGGCTGTCAAAACAACTGTCGCTTCCCACCCCCTGCTC
>PFDR01000030.1 GCA_002772545.1 Candidatus Peregrinibacteria bacterium CG10_big_fil_rev_8_21_14_0_10_49_10
TCACCAAGTTGCATGATGTGGAAGCTCCTTCAAGGGCTTTTCCGCTTTGTGCTGCACAACACTCGTTCGTACCGTTGGAATGGCACTGGTTATAGCCTTCGGGTCGAACCTGAACTTCACTTTGACCAATCGTTCAGTGTCCGTTTCCCTCACTTCCACGCTCTCCACCAGCATGTCCGCAAGGCGCTGTTTCTGTTCATACGTCAGCCCTTCAACCGTCTTCTTGAACTTCCCTGCAAACTGTTTGAGATCCTCACAGCCGAGATCATAACTACTCAGTTTTTTCAGTTCGCCATCCACCCGCTGCCATCCAGCAAAAGCTTCCTCAACTTCTCGTTCAAATTGCGGACACCTACGCTTGAACTCCACTTCATCAATCGTTTCATTGTAGAAAGAGGATTTGACCCGCTCCAAGCGGCGATTGGCGTCAGACTGGGCATCCTCATAGCGTCTCAGTTCCTCTTGTAGCTACTCCCGCCTTTTGCTGCAATCCAAACTCCTCCCGCCGCTTACGTTCAAGGTACTTCAACGCTAGGTGCGGGTCACTGGGAAGGGCTTTGATGATGCTCAGGCGCGTCGCCATCGTTGCATACTGCCGCGCACGTCCAATTTCGTCCGAGAACCCCTCATCTTCATTGAGTTTGCGGTAGAAGGTATCCTTGGAGATGTCCGCATACAGACACGCTTCCTCCACGGTCACGTCCAGCTTGAACGCTTCAATGAGTTTCCGTACAACGTCCTCTGTCATGACAGTCGGTCTGGCCATGAGTGCATTATATCCCCAAACACCTTTTTCTTCTTCTATACAATAGATTGATATAATCTGCAACAAACTACGCGCTCTTCATGGCCTACTACTTGCAGTACATCAAAGATCATTCCTCGGAACTCCAAGTCATCATTCCGATTGTGGCTCTGTGCCTGACCGCTATTGGCACTGTTGTTTGGTTCTTGGTAAGGCGTTGGTTCTTTGGCGAAAGAAAAGGCGGGAAGCAGTCTGGTATCTCGGCAGGTCGTGACCTGAGTATTAGTGGAGGTGTTGTTGCCGCTGGTGATGCAAAATTGGAAGCAGAGGTCATTGGTGGAGATAAAACGGTGTTTCACCAGCAAAACTTCATCCTGCGTCTCGCGGAGAAGCCTGTGGCCAATCCACCTGCGGAGCCACAGGACAAAGAGGGCAGAGGGAAAGTGGAGAAGATCATGCAACGCGCCCTCACTCCCGTGAACAAAGAGGAATTGAAAAGGATTTTCCAATCCACGCGTGACAAGGCACTCAAGATACAGATTGTTCTCATTTTCGGGTCAGGGATTGACCCATCAATGGATACGGTCACAGAGCTGATTGAAATGACGAGCGAGGCCATACCCTATGCAGAGGCAGCAATGGCTATTCCTCAAGTAGCCGCTCTCCACGCATACAAGGGAACGTACTACACGCTCTTATTCACCTACGAGTTTCAGGAGTACAACATCAAACTGCTATCGCCGCGTGGAGATCATCCGGGGATGATGGAGTTTTACAAACGTGAGCTGGACTTCAAGGACACCTACTCGCAGGAGTGTCTTCAAAAAGCTGAGGCGATAGCAAGGGAAGCAGGTGACCATGATGCTACCGCTGCTGTGTATATGGCTATGGGTCAGTCTGCTGCGCATCGTGCAGCAACTTTCGCTGCTGGGGACATACCAAGGAGGCTGGAAGAAAAAACCAAAATGAGAAGGGCTTTTGCTCTCGCGGAGCAGGTGTACAGAGCGGCTGCCGATAAGCTCCCGCATGGAGGGGAACTGGAAATTGCTAATGTGAAGCACAATCTCGCGAACTGCCTCAGGATGCTGGGTAAAGACGAAGCGGCTGAGGCAAAAACAGTTGCAGCCGATGTCCTATCCATTGCAAAAAAGCACGGTGATCGTGCGTTGGCTTGGAAGGCTGAGTTTCTGATGGGTCGCCTGAACGGTGAGGCGATTCCTGACTACTATAATGGTGAGAAAGGCGACGATCTCCTGTAGTACCGCACATTAAAGTCTGAAATGCATAATCTGTAGCTTCTCCTCGAAAGCTTCCTTTGGAGTACGATATCCGAGAGATCGACGTGGACAATT
>PFDR01000034.1 GCA_002772545.1 Candidatus Peregrinibacteria bacterium CG10_big_fil_rev_8_21_14_0_10_49_10
AAAAGCAGAGAAGGGACGAATGTCGAGTAGAAGTGTGTACATGAAGCGTATGCACAGAGAAGCCGCGAGTACAGTGAAGAGGAGGCTAGCCAGTGGGATGGATTCAAAAACTGCACTCCTGCCTTCTTCCAGAGCAAGCACACCTGGCTCTTTCCAGAGTACGGAGAGGAAGTCGAGGGTTTCAAAGGCGAGAGAGTGGATCATTAATCCTGAAAGGGCGTAGAAAAATACGAGGAAAGATCCGCTGAGCAGGACAGTATCCCGCAGGAGCTGTCTCTTTTTTTGCTGCATGTTCTGTTTTTGAATACGTAACTGCACACCCCGCAGAAATCCCCGAGGGAGCTGAGTTTCATCTGCCGATTGTCTGAGGAGGTCGTCGAGGTTCATGAGGAAAGCAGGTGATGCAGAGGTGTGGTAAGCAGAGATTTTGCTCTCTTAAGATGTGTGCGTACTGTATTGACGGGTAGCGACAGGGTTGAGGCTATTTCTTCATACGAGAGCCCTTCCCAGTAGTATAACACTATAACAATCTGGTACTTGCGGGGAAGGGTATGTACCGCTGCCCGCACCTCTTTTCGTTCCGAAGAAAAGTGAGTCTTTTCTGGTAAGGGCATGTCTTCTGTTTCGAGAGTATCCAAAAAAGAGAAACCCTCTTCATCGTGTATCAGTTGCGAGAAGGGGAGTGATTTCCTGCGTTTTGCATGGTTTCTGCACAGGTTTGTACAAACACGGAAGAGCCATGGCTTGAGCGGTTCGGAAAAGTCGAGCTTCCCCAGATGTTCGTGTAGCCGTACAAATGTTTCCTGTGCTATATCTTCGGCGTCGTCTGTATTTCCGGTGAGTCTGCGCGCATAGCCGTAGAGTGAGGGACCGTAGCGATCTACCATAGCTACAAAAGCTTCTGAGTTGCCTGCAAGAGATAGTGCTGCCAGCTCTGCATCCGATTCAGTTTTAGAGTGGGTCATGACCTGCGTATTGTACGTGGTGAACCACTGAGACAGGAAAGAACTCTGACAAATTCGTGTAAACAAATTCCGTATAGACCGGAATGTGTTCTCGGTTAAAGAGAACATGTCCACAAAGGGGTCTAGGTGCAGGGAGAGGGAGGACATGTATGTTACGAAGAAGAAGTAACAGCCTGGACTACAAATGTTGCAAGAGCCAGTGGCAGACAGACCTGCAGACAAAACGCTTTGAGCTTTGCTCTGAGAAATTGCCGGAGGGAGGACTGAGAATCTGCAGACATGATTTTCTATGGAAAGCATGTATACGACGTTCAGCTCCTATACACATTTCACTCGCAAAATAGTTTCACAGAACCGATGAAACTTTCTGGTCGAACATCTGTGTATACACATTGCATGCAGTACGGACCTGATCAGTCCCTTGTCCTTTATTTTTTTCACTCTCTCATCGTATGAAAATATCCAAGCCAGCCGTTGCGCTCTCCCTCCTGTCCGTTCTTACCTTTGTTGCCATTGCACCTGCAGCTTTTGCCTTTGGTGGTTTGCGCGGGAGTGATGTACCTACTGAAGCAAAAGAGGCGCTCCAAGCTTGTCGTACTTCTGCTTTTGAGAAGTATGGCCTGGACGTTCCCGAAGCACCTGCTTCCGGTTTTCGCTTCCGTGGCCCCAGGAAGGAATTTGCGGATACTCTCACACAGGAACAGCGCAGAGCACTAAAAGAAGAAATGCAGGGTTGCCGAACGTCTGTTCTGGAGCAGTACAATATAGAAATTCCTGAACGACCAATGGATATGCCTTTTGGAAAGCACGGTTCCCGCGGCCTTAGAGGCGGAATGGGTTTTGGGAACGGGTTGCAGAATCTCTCTGATGAAGATCGTGCCTCCTTTATGCAGGAGATGCAGGCACTGATGGAAAAATACCGAACCAAACAGTAGGAGTTTATTGGAAGGGAAGGGTTTGTGCCTCCTCCTTGGGGAAGGAGGCACTTTTCCTGAAACTATTTTGCAGTGGTTTTGTGTATACATGTAGATATCCTTACTATTCCTATTTTTCCCATACTCCGTACATATGTTACTACACGTTCATCCGCGCTCCTATATTGTAGGGGTTCTGAGTGGTGTACTTCTCCTCTTGGTCTTTTCCGGTACACGTTCACTCTTTTTTCCTGTTTCT
>PFDR01000045.1 GCA_002772545.1 Candidatus Peregrinibacteria bacterium CG10_big_fil_rev_8_21_14_0_10_49_10
CCCGATCTTTCGATATACATCGGGGCGACGGGTGTTACCCGCATGGCGTTCCGGTGAAGCCCGGACGTTCCTCCCGCCGTAGTCTTTTTGCGAAGCAAAAAGCGAAGGTGGGCGATCATCAAAGAGCAGAGCTCTATATTGCCAATATATGGCTCCAAAATCAAGTATTGATGTATTAGTCTGGAGCCGCCTCGGGGACTCGAACCCCGGACCCACCGCTTACAAGGCGGTTGCTCTACCAGCTGAGCTAAGGCGGCGCCTCCCCATTATTACTCAATGACTTGCCAATCTCCACCCCTATATTCATACAAATATACGGGAAGGTTGAGCATTCGGTCCGTGAAACCGTTCGTGCCCAGCACGGATGAGTATCCCTGCACGTCTTCCAAAGCTTTCTTGATGCACGCATATTGTCCGGGCTGACACTGCTCGAATGCTGCAGACAGGTACTGTCCCGTTTCGTACCCCACAGCACTCATCGCAAATTCTACCATTGTTATACTAGGGTGATCTTGCATGTATTTCTTTCCGAAGGGTGTTTTGGCAAAGTCGGGAGGAATAATGTCGGCTGCAAGCGTTCCTTCCAAAACGTCCTGTGATGCAAGCGTTTCCACATCTTCAAAGATACACTCCGCAGCAGTCGCACAGATCATCTTGAGCGGCACGCCCAATTCAGCAATCTGCTGGAATATATTGACGTACTCAAAGTCGATGCCAATCGTCACCAGCGTGTCGACATCCTCATTGTGTGCACGTGTAAGCAGCGTGCGAAAATCACGCAAACCGAATTCGTACCAGTACTCTTTCACATTCGGTTCGACACGACGCACACTCTCTGCGCAGGCTTCATTATACGGTGTGCGGGACATAAGCAGACCAAGTTCCCCGTAACGACTATGTTTCTTTGCATACTGCACCAGTGTTTCACAGTCACGAAGCGCATCAAATCCTCCTTTAAACGCGTTGGAGTAGAGAAGCGGATCTCGCGTGTACGCTTCATATACCCACGGTACCCCTGCTTCTTCCAGAAGAGGACCTGCGCCCATCGCAGGAATTGCGAAGACAACAGTCACAACATCAGGATCTGCCGTTGTGAGAAGAAACTGCGTAGCAGTGGCACTTTCCGATGCCTCAAGACGTCCGTCCTGCGCTTCCACCCGTACCGTTCTTCCATTCACTCCTCCCTGCGCATTCACTTCGGAAAGAGCCAACTCAAGTCCTTCCATGTACGGGAGAGACCAGTTGATCCCGGGACCCGTGAGCGGGAGAACTACGCCAATGGTGTAGGAACCCCCGGAAAGATCTCCCTGCGGACTACCGCAGCCAACGAGAAGAATAGGAAGCAGAACTATTACTGCAATTCGCCTTAATTTTGCACTTACGGGTTTCATAGTAATAAATAGACAAAATAATAAAAATTTGTCTTAATTATATTTATAAGTTGTGGGTGGTAAAGATCACCACAAATGTGCTATAATCACCACAATGTACACGGAACTTCTTATAGAACTGGGACTGAAACGTAATGAAGCAAAAATCTATGAAGCGCTGCTGAAGTACGGCGGTTCCGGTGCATCAACCATCGCCATCCGCTCAAAACTTAACCGCCGTACGGTCTACGACACGATGGAACGTCTCGTAAACAAAGGACTGGTCTACGAAGTATTTGGTGAGAAGGAAACAACGTACGAGGCTGTAGACCCAACCAAGCTTATGGAACTTCTGCAGGAGAAAGAGGATAAGCTCGCCAGCGCTCTTCCGGAGATGCTGCGCTCGTTCCAGTCGAAAGCTGCTGTAGAACGCGCTTACATCTTTAAGGGATTGGAGGGCGTGAAAAACTACGTACGTATGACACTACAGGAAGGCGACGATGTGCTCACCCTCGGAGGTACCGGATGCTGGCTCGATCCCCGCATGCACATGTTCATGGAGTGGTACCTCAAAGAAGCGCAGAAGAAAGGCATGACATACTACAACCTCTTTGACCATGAAGTGCAGAAAGAATTTGCCGATGCGCCGGAACGTCTCAGCGTGGAGTGTAAATTTCTTCCGCCAGAAGCATCGTCCAATACAGGCATCGATATCTTCGGCAAGTACGTTGTGACATCTGCCGGTTGGGAAGTGGGAAAGTGGAGCGATGACCTTACGATTTTTGTACTGGCAAGTCCCGACCTTGCAGACGGATACCGCAAGTGGTTTTGGATGATCTGGAACTTACTCCCCGGACCAAAAGGGCCAATGAAGAACATAAAAAAGAAGAAATGCGCACCTTAGTTTTCACAAATATTATTTCCAATAAAATTGACATCCTGTCATTAGAAAACAGGATGTAACCCTTGACCGTCTTTCTCTTCATCCGCACGCTCGAGGAGATTTTACATACATTTTCTCTATGAAAAAAATTACTTTTCTCCTCCCTATCTTTCTCCTGACCGCCTGTGCTGCGAATGTTTCGCAACAAGATTCGGCGGCAGATGCCACCGGCACAGTTACCATTGA
>PFDR01000044.1:0-10640 GCA_002772545.1 Candidatus Peregrinibacteria bacterium CG10_big_fil_rev_8_21_14_0_10_49_10
GAAAAATCACAGCATATCTCAGCTCTACCAAGCGCAAAAGTCCTTATTTCAGCCTGCAAAAATGTCCACATGCCCAAGAATGCCAAAAATATTGTCTATGTGTTTTTGTTCTGCGCCCCAGACGTTATCGGTTGGCGTCTGTGCAAAGAGGAGTGCCGGTGATGTGGTGAGCGCCAGTGCCACAAGGGCACTACTTGCTATAACGTTTTGTAGAAACATACTGTGTAATAGTTTATAAAGTACAAATTGCCTTTTACGGCACTTCTACCATCCCATACACAGCGGGGAATACAAGGAGAGGGCCTTGCGGTTTAAATGGTTACTACATCCTATTTTTTAAAGAAAGTCCATAGAGCCCTAGCATGAGGGCCATACAGTTTTTTCGGCTTTATACTGCGGATACCAAACAGTCCTTGTACTTTTTGCAGAGTGTGCCATAGGTGAAACGTAGTTATTTCCCGAACAGGATAAAATTGCAGCATCTTGTTATGGCATCTGTCATCCATCTCCCCGGCGTACGGTTTTATGGTGGCTTACTTGAGTGTTTCAAAAAATTCCCACATTGCTTCCCCTGTTTGGTGTGGCCAATTGTGCGGGTAGAACTCGCCACGATAGTCTTCGCTTGTTTCATGCGGGCAGAAGACAATTGGATTTGCAGGACAGCCTTCGTACTCTACACACTTGAGATCTCTGGGAGAGACGGAGTGAGACGTATTGCTACAGGCGTTGAGCAGGAGTCGTTGGTCCCGTATGGACACAGAACCTGCGAAGGGTGCCAGACGATCCTGCGGGTTGTGCAGCAGCATGGCGGCTGTGGGTCCCGTACATGTTCCGGTATACGCGGAAGATCCCACGCTTGCAGAACCACGTACGACATCACCACGAATGCAGGCAATAGTATTGGCGAACCAGCCGCCCAGTGAGTGGCCGGCTACAAAAATGCGATCCATATCTATACAGTAGCGGCTTGCCAGTAGCTCCACCATGGCATCGAACATCTCTACTTCCTGTGCACCGTAGGTAAAGCTGCTGCCTGTTTTGCGTGCTGCGGGGTACACCACTATGGCTTCTTTCGCCTCTTTATCAAACCCATAGTACTGCCGCACATCCTGATTGCTGTTTGTTCTCCCGTGAAACGCAATGAGTAAAGGGGCGGGAGTTTCTATGCTGTACGATGCAGGAATGGTCAGGAGAAAACTTCGTTGTTCTCCGTTCACAACCACGGCAGAAGGTTTAAATGGTTGAGCTTTTTCGCATCCCGGTGAGTAACGCGGAATAACCCATTCTTCCTCGAAACGCAGCAAGCGCCAAATAAGATCCGCCGCATGCACACGTGTGAGGTCTGCCCAGGGCGTATACGCGTGTTCCCCCAATATATCGTTGGTATCCAAATACTCCACATACGGTTGGTGCCACTTTTCTCCTTTCCCTTCCGTTACACTCCACTGGTATGCATTCAGTGCCATTTTCAACGCTTCTGCCGTATTCACTGTTTGACCTGGCCGGAATGTGCCGTCCGGGTACCCATCCACTATGCCGCGGCGTTTTGCGGCACAGACATAGGGTGCGAACCATGCATCGGGATTCACATCCGAAAAACATCTTCTGCCCACAGGTTCCACTCCACTGCGACCTTGAAACACAATCTTTAAAAATTCGGCACGGTTTATGACTTGGTCGGGCTTAAATGTACCATCAGGGTAGCCCTGCAGAACGCCGCGTTTTACCAGGAACTCCACAGCTTCACGGTGCCGAAACCATGCATTTTCCATATCCGGAAACGTGGCTGCGACTGCGGGGAGTGTGTGCAGGAGCAGCGAACCGCTAAGGACTGTACAGAGGAGTGGAGAGCGCTGCAGCTGCATGATAAGGGGGGAGAAGCATACGCCGTTTTACCGTTCTTTGGGCTTACTCCACCACAATAGTTCCTTTGTGCGAGGGATTCAGGTGGTTGTGGAAACCCCACGTTCCGATTTTCGTAAAGGTATACACGTACGACTCTCCCTGCTTATATGCTTTGAGCGAATCGAAAGAGGGGAGATTGGTGTGGTACGGGTGAGGATCGCTGGCTATCCACAACATCCCATTGCTCTCATTACGAAATTCCACATACTCTCCTTTCTTCATGCGTAGAATCGTGGGAGAAAAGCCGGCAGTGGTGTAGGTAACTATCTTCGTTTCTTGGTTATTGCTTTGGGCAGGTTCCCTGCCTTTGCCGGGTGTTCCGTACACTGCTCTCGCCTCCATGACCATTTTGGCCACTTCTGCTCTGTTTATGGGATCATCCGGTCGAAAACTACCTGTTATTGTTCCGGAGGTGTTGGTGTCGCCGGACACAACACCGTCACGCGTAAGAGCCATAATGGAAGTTGCATATTTGGAATTGACGGTCACATCATCATAGCTTTTGTCTATGCTAACGTTCGACGTGTTGACCCCGAAGGCAGAGGTGAACAGTGCTGCTACCTGTGCCCGTGTTGCCGGTACATCCAGGCGGTACCGGCCATCAAACACCTGAAAGTGTTCTGCATTGGCGACCGAAACGTAAGAAGAGGACCAGTGGTTTACACCGCTGTTTACTACAGCTCCGTACTGTTCGTTATTGTACCCTGCTCCCTCTACGGCAATTTTTAAGGACTCAGCAACTGTAATACTATTTGACGGCCCGAATGTGCCCTTTAAATTTCCCTGTGTATCTTTGTACCCGGTTACAATCCCTGCCTCGGCGGCGGAACGAACGTACCCGGAAAACCATGCGGATTGCGAAACATCAGCAAATACAATACTTTTACCTTCGATGATGACCTGCAATCCAAATGCAAGAGCACTCAGGGGGAGCAGGAAAAAGATTATACTCGCCACAAGACTGTGGAGGCGGCGTGAGCCGATGTAATATGTTGTGGTACGCATGGATAGTGACGGGAAAAATACACCGCCATGCTACGTGGGCGTATCTTAAGAAGAGGTTAATTTGCCAATAAAAGGCCGATTGCAGCATAGGGGCTTTTTGGCTTACGTTTGAAGGGTATGCACCTCCTGGTTGTGCTGATCGTGTGGGTGGGTGCGGCTCTCACCTGAGAACCAGAGTGTGAATGTAGAGCCCATACCTGGTGCACTCCGTACACTAATTTGCCACTTGTGGAGGTCGACTATGCGTTTGAGTATGGTTAATCCCAGACCGAAACCTTCGCTGGATCGAGAGGGGTCGCCCTTAAAGAATCGGTTGAAAATTTGCTCAATGGTGTCGGGGCTCATACCAATACCGGTATCGCGCACCGTGAAGTAATTTGGAGTAAGAGTAACGAAAATATGGCCGCCCTCCGGTGTAAATTTAATGGCGTTATGGATGAGATTACGCAAGACAACCAGTACAAGTGAGTCATCAGCAATGCGAATGATATTCGATGCAACTTCTTGGGTACACGTAATGTTCCGCTGTTCACATTCTCCCCGAAAAGAATCCAGAACGTCTCTCAGGAGCAGAGAGATGTTTACCAAGCCCTTTTGCAGTGATCCTTCTGTGAGAGTGGTGAGTTGGACCAGCTTGTCTGTAAGTGCATCCATGCTGTCTATTTCCTGCATGGCGTTGATAATGTGTTGTTTAGGGTCTGTAGAGTTCGTTGCCAACTCAAGAGAAGATCGTGCGCTGGCGAGTGGTGTTTTCAGTTCGTGGTTTACATCTTGTGAGAACTGTTCCAGGTGTTCGAACATTTCGTACGCAGGACGGAGGCTTTTTTTCTGGAAAAGCAGGCCCAGAAAAAATGTTCCGATAGAGATGAGCAATGCATAGAGAAGTGTACGTGTCAGGCCTATCTGCAAGCGGTCACTCAGTGCCACAACAGGTGTGCCCATTTGCAAATATCCTTGTGCAATGTCTCCATTTGCATAAATGGGGAGAGTAATAATCCGATACGTGTTGTTATTGTACGAGAGGAACCATGGATTTTCTTCCAGTATGGGTGTTTCCCCCACAAAAATGGTGCCTGCGTAGAGAAGCTTTTTCTCTGCATCAAACAGGCGTGAGCGTTGCTGCGCAATAGTGGGAAGAGTGATGCGTGCAAGGTGTTCAGGTTCTTCCATGTCGGCTATCACAGTTTTGGCATCTGCTTCTACGAAGCTGTCTGTACTCTTGATCTGGTCGTTGTAATCGCGAAAAATACAGAACGTACCCTGCAGCATGAGAAGAACAAAAATGGCCAGAGAGAAGCCAATGGAGACACGCTTGCGCAATTCAGGAAGCATGGGATTGCAGTGGGGAAATCATATAGCCCTTTCCCGGAATGGTGGTAATGAGATTTTTTGCTGTTTTTTTTCGAAGGTACGACATGTGGACGTCGAGAGTTTGTGAAAAGAGTGCATCTTCGTGTTCCCCCCACACATGCTCAATAATCGTTTTACGATCCTGTACCCGCCCCTTATTGCGGAGCAGAAATTCCAGTAGTGCATACTCCTTTGGTGCCAGTGAAAGTATGTTCTTTTCACGCCACACTGTTTGCGTATTGGGATCCAGAGTGATGCTGCCAGCAGTTAATGTGAGCTGCATCTGCGGTACGTCCCGTCGCAGCAATGCACGTATGCGTGCGGCTAATTCTTCCAGCGCGAATGGCTTGCGTAGATAGTCATCTGCACCCGCATCCAGTCCTCGCACTGCATTCTTTTCATCCGAAAGTGCTGTGAGCATAAGAATAGGTGTTTTGATGCCATCTTTCCTCAACGCGGCACAGATGGCAAATCCATCTTGGCCGGGCAATTTCACATCCAGCACAATACAGTCGTAGTCCTTCTCCATTGCTTTCTCCAAACCTTCATTTCCATCGAAAGCAACGCTGGCGGTGTAGTTCTTTTGCGACTGGAGGTACGACTGAATATTCCGTGCGAGCCTATAGTTGTCTTCCACAATGAGTATACGCATAGGAAGAAAAAAGCAGAAGCATATACTACCCCCCTTTTTCCCTTCTGTGCAGTGCAAAATACATTGGTCTTAACGTCTTCTTAAGAAAGTGCAGAGTAGGCTTCGCACCGTCTTTTCCTTCCTGTTCTATGCATACATGGAACACCATCACCACCACGCGATACTTTGCGACACACATGTCCCCGTCGGGTACTAAGCGATGGGGTTCTTCTGCGGGATCCGGCAACGTTCTTCCGTCGCAGGCAGTTGTGTATTCCCTGCGTCATCCAAAAGAGTTCTATACATCAAAGATCTGCGACACACTCAAAGACTGGTACCAAGTACTGCTGGACGCAGGGCAGCAGATTGCACACGCCTCCTGTACGGAAGAAGAAAAGAAGTTGTGTACGGATATTATCTTTTTCCTCCGGCAGGACGTGCTTGATATGTATACCGAATGCATGCGGATGCAACTCTGCAATGGATCGGAATGGGTGCAAGCAAAACGGAGACTAGAAACCCACATGGCAGAGTGTCATGCATATCTCGAGTACTACAAACGTGTTTGTCATAGCGATGCTACATCCTCATAGGAGATGTTCTTTCTGCATCACAGCGTAAGCCTGCCTTCTGCCACCGGGTTGTCATCGACTCTTTAATGAGGAACATCCCAGATTCCTCCGGATGACGTACCACTACGACGCAGAGGACAGGCTTTTTTTGTAATCTGACCACGGGGAGTGTTTTGCAACAGGTGGTCATTGGCATATTTTGCAGAATTCTTCCAAAAAACATAGAAGAGCACAAAAAGTTCCATTCCCGAATTCCCGACTTTCCGTTCGCTTTAGGCCATTTTACGGGCTACACTCTTACGAATCTGTTTTTAATCAACTCCTCATGGATATACGAAATATTGCCATTATCGCCCACCCGTCTTCGCTCGGCTCCGCTCCGCCGCAGCTACGCCGGGCAGGCGTAGACCACCATCCTTCGCTCTCCATTCGCTCCGCTCACTTCGAGCTTCGGATGGCGAGACTCAGCCATTCCCTATGAACATACGTAATATCGCTATCATCGCTCATGTAGACCATGGAAAAACCACGCTTGTGGATGCGCTGTTGCAGCAGGGTGGTGCGTACAGCGACCACGAAGAAGTGCAGGAGCTGGCGATGGATAGTAACGACCAGGAGAAGGAGCGGGGCATTACCATCTACGCCAAGAACACCTCCATTATGCACAAAGGAGGCAAGATTAATATAGTCGATACTCCCGGTCACGCGGACTTCGGCAGCGAAGTAGAGCGCATTCTCCGTACGGTTGACTGCGTGCTCCTTTTGGTCGATGCGCAGGAAGGCCCCATGCCGCAAACCAAGTTCGTGCTCAAAAAGTCTCTGCAACTCGGCATGCGTCCCGTGGTCATCATTAACAAAATAGATAAACCCGCCGCGCGCCCCACCGAAGTGATAGATGAAGTCTTTGATCTCTTCGTGGCGCTGGGTGCTACAGACGCACAGCTCGATTTCCCCATTGTGTACGCCGTAGCACGTGAGGGCATTGCCAAAAAGAACCTCACCGACAAGAGCAAGGACCTCGGTCCGCTCTTTGACGTCATAGAATCGCATGTGCCCCCCGCAGAGCAGAATCTGGATGCCCCCTTCCGCATGCAACCCTGCCGCCTCGACTACGACTCCTACGTCGGACGCATGGGCATAGGGCGCGTACACGAAGGCAAAGCCTCCGTCGGCGAAGCTGTGCACATCCTGCAATCCGACGGCAAAAAACGGACGGGTCGCATCACCAAAATTCTGGTCGCTCAGGGTCTGCACCGCAAAGAAGTGGAGGTAGCCACCGCCGGAGACATGGTGGTGATTGCCGGCATCCCCGATATAGACGTTGGCGAAACCATAACTACAGACCCAAAAGCACAGCCGCTCCCCGCCATAGACATAGACCCCCCAACCGTCTCCATGACCTTTGGCGTAAACACCTCACCCTTTGCCGGGCGCGAAGGCAAGCTCCTCACCACCCGCCACATCCGTGACCGTCTGGAACGCGAATGTGAAACCAACGTGGGACTCATAGTAAAACAAGTGGAAGGCAGGGACGCCTACGACGTCTACGGCAGGGGAGAGCTCCACCTTTCCGTCCTGTTGGAAACCATGCGGCGCGAAGGGTTCGAACTGCAGGTCTCCCGCCCGCAGGTGCTCACCCGCGAGATCGATGGTGTGCTCAGCGAACCTATGGAACAGGTGATTATAGACGTGCCCGAAGAATTCAGCGGCAAAGTCATCACCATGCTCACCCGCCGCAAAGGAGACATGGCAGACATGCATACCCGCGAGGGCCACAGTCGCATGGAATTCATGGTTCCCACACGCGGCCTACTTGGCTTCCGCAGCGAATTTATAGTAGAAACCCGTGGCGAAGGCATCCTCACCCACGCCTTTGCGGAGTTTGCTCCGCACAAAGGCGTGCTGCCCGGCCGCTCCCGCGGTGCCATGATCTCCATGGAAAACGGCGAAACAATGGCCTTTTCTCTCTGGAACCTCCAGGAACGCGGCCGCCTGTTTGTGGGCCCCCAAACCCCCGTGTACGAAGGCATGATCATCGGTGAAAACGCCAAGAACGAAGACATGGTCGTCAACCCCACCAAAAATAAGAAGCTCACCAACATGCGTGCTTCCGGTACCGACGAAGCCATGAACCTTACTCCCGTGCAACCGATGACACTCGAACAGGCGATCGAATATGTAGCAGACGATGAACTGGTGGAGATCACTCCTACCAAGATTCGTCTCCGCAAAAAGCAGTTAAAGGAAAACGAGAGGAGACGGACGAAGTAGGGGATTATTCTCTATTCAGCACATGCCTATGATCTCCGGTACGCAGGAGCAAGAGTAACAACTTTTCCTCGTCTTTTTCATACAAAAGAAGCCAATCGGAACTGATGTGACACTCACGCTTGCCCTTAAGATTTCCTTTCAGGGGGTGATCCCTGTACGAATCATCCAGGTTTTTCCCTGCAGCTAACAAATCGATGACGCATTCCAATTTTGTCAGATCAGCATTTGCTTGCCTCAGACGCCGTAGATCCTTCTTAAACTGTTTTGTTGCTACTCCGGAATACCGCTTCATTCCTCTAAGATATCGTCAAACATTTCTTTTGTCGATGTGTAGCTTTTCCCATATTTTCTTGCCCATTCTGCTTCCTGAAGAATCCTGGCTTCCGCTTCCGGCGTCATGCCGTTTTCCGTAAGAATAGGGAAAGGAATTCCTCCGATCTTTTCTATTTGTACCAAATACATGTTGATGGCTGTGCTCATATCCAGCCCCAGTTCACCTAAAATCTTCTGAACGTTCTTTTTGGTTTTTGCCTGTGTACGAATTTGGATGGTTGTCATGTATACACAGTATACGTTTGTGTAGTGACAATGTCAATACAATGTCATTACATTTAGCTGTGCAAAATGCTTTCTCCCCTCACCTTCCCAAACCAGAAGAATGCTGCGTACGGTTGCGTGTTCTTCTGCTGTAATATAAATGGGTATGTTGTCTTTTGCCTGAAAAAGAAGTTCAAGAAAATTTTCTATGCTCTCTGCGGCTTCCAGGCGACGTTGAATGCGTGCCAGGTCTACTCCCAAATCACCGGAGGCAAGATTGCTCGGTAAGCCGAATTTGTGAATGAGAGGGGGAATATCTTCCAGTTGCAACGGGTGCCATGGGTCGTGTTCATCACTCAGGTCAAAGTGATGGTTGTAGACTGTAATCGCATCAGCGAGCTCACCGTGTATCACATCTGTAAGGCGTTGTATGACGGCAAGTTCAGATGCCAGTACTATGAGAAAATTTTTTCTGGCCTCTTCTATGGTTTCTCCTATAGCGGAGCAGAGCCCGGAAAATGTTGCTTCGTATCCGTGCGGAGTGGGAGTGTAAAGAATGGCCACATGATTTTTTACACGTAAGCCGAAAAGCCGGGCGTCTTCCGGTATGATTTCTACGATATTGTTCATAGGCAGCGTGTGGAGTACATCATGGTGTGGAGAGGTGTGTGCCGGCAAGTTTGAGGTGCACTCTCAGCATTTTTCTCTCGGGAGAGAGGATTTTTTTTCTGCCATGCAGTATTCTTTTGTTATCGGTTATCCATAGGGATCCTGTTTGTACATTTTGTAACGGAGAGGCACTTTGTTCCATGGCCTGAGAAACTTCATTAAAATCGTTGTGTATTCTATTCATCAGCGTTGTGGCGTATCGCAAACGTGCATCTGAGATGTTGTAAATGGGGCCTCTGTACAAATGACCGGCTTCTTCCTGAGGTGGTGCAACCGGCAATACAAATACGTCTGCTGCATCTTCTACGGTTTCTCCTTTATGACAAAAAGCAATCTCCAGAGCGAGGAGGGCATCTATATCTATTCTGCTGGTTCTTTGTAACTCTGCAATGACTGCATGGCCATTTACAAGCAGATGTTCTCCGCCTTCACCGGGATGCATGCAGAGCATGATGATGGCGTCCGGAGTGCGTCCATCTTTTTTAAAGAGAGCATCTGTGTGCAATGGGAATGCATCGTATCCAAATGGGCCATTCTGTTTTGCATCCCTCCTTGGTACCAATTCCAGTACCTCTTCTCCATACTGAGGAACGACTGGTCCAAGTTGCCTCCCCAGAGCCAGGACGAACGCATGGGGGTCATTACCAAAGTCCACTTCATCTGCCCTATAGACACCATGAGTGGCCAATGCCTTTTTCACCTCTTCAGTATTGATAGGAGAAGTGACAGGATTTCTTTCGATAGGCATCAATTCACTCATATATAAATTCTATATATTTTGTTACTATTGTCAATTTTTCCAAACATGCTTTTTCTGCTCCTTCCTATACTGATTTGAATACCTGTTACACTCCTCTCGTATCGCCTTGGTACCTCTTTTTGTTGAGAGAAAGCAGGATTCTACAGCGAAAGGAGCAGCTCATGCAGCCACAGGTCCTGCCATACTTCGGTGTGGAAGGTGGCTGCGAGTATATCTTTTTCGCGGAGGAGTACGGGAGTGCCACCGTGCATACAGAGCACCTCCACCATTTCTCCCACGGCGGTGATTTTGGGTGCGCGAATGAAACTCACGTTCTTTGGCGGTGTGCTATACAGGGTGATCTCCGCTACAAAACTTTCGGCTTGCGTGCCGTACGCATTGCGTTCCACGGTGGCGTGGAGGAGGGAGAGTGTGGGGGG
The DNA here is from genome assembly GCA_002772545.1 of Candidatus Peregrinibacteria bacterium CG10_big_fil_rev_8_21_14_0_10_49_10. Lineage (GTDB taxonomy): Bacteria > Patescibacteriota > Gracilibacteria > Peribacterales > Peribacteraceae > GWB1-54-5. The sequence continues at coordinate 10,120 of PFDR01000044.1, forward strand.
TGGGTTTTTGCCGGTGACGGTGGTGCTGAGCAGTATGGCGCCGGCGCAGGTGCCAAGTAGAGGCAATGTGCCTGTGTTGCTGCGGGTACGTATGGCTTGTGTGAGTCCTTCTCGTTCCAGCAACCGTGCCAGTACGGTGCTCTCTCCGCCGGGGAGTATGAGGCGGTCCACGCGCTGCAGGTCGGTACAGGTGCGCACGGGCAGGGTGCCGATGCGCATCTTCTGCAGGAGCGCGAGGTGTTCTGCAAAATCTCCCTGTAACGCAAGCACGCCTACCGTCATACGTGGAGGAGGGAACTCATACGCCGCGTTCCTGTAAGCGCACGTGAAGCGATGCAATTTCCTGCCCGTCCATAGCGCTGCCGAGTCCTTCGGAAATGTGTGCCAGCCTCTCCGGGTCGGCAAAGTGCGTAGTGGCTTCCACGATGGCGCGGGCGGTACGTGCGGGGTTTTCCGCATGGAAGATGCCGGACCCCACAAAGACGCCCTCTGCACCAAGGTGCATGAGGAGCGCTGCATCG
>PFDR01000044.1:10674-14887 GCA_002772545.1 Candidatus Peregrinibacteria bacterium CG10_big_fil_rev_8_21_14_0_10_49_10
ACCAGTCCAGAGGGGACACGTTCCTGCTTTGCGTAGCGCAGGAGTTCCCACGGAGACATGCACCGCAGATCCTGTATTTCCTGTGTGAGGAGTTTGATGTGCCGTACGGCTTCTACCACGTTACCGGTTCCGGCCTCTCCCTTTGTGCGTATCATGGCTGCACCTTCATGTATGCGTCGCAGGGCTTCGCCCAGGTTTGTGGCGCCGCAGACAAAAGGCACCGCAAAGTCCTGTTTAAGAATGTGGTCAAAGGGGTCTGCAGGGGTCAGAACTTCGCTCTCGTCCACAAAATCCACTTTGAGTACCTCCAGAATGCGTGCTTCTGCCGTATGGCCTATGCGCACTTTGGCCATAACAGGGATGGAAACAGCCTGCTGAATTTCTTTAATCATCCGGGGGTCGCTCATGCGGGCCACACCTCCCTGTTTGCGTATTTCTACCGGGAGGCGCTCCAGCGCCATGACCGCACAGGCACCCGCCTCTTCGGCTATTTTTGCCTGCTCGGGGCTAGACACATCCATAATCACTCCGCCTTTGAGCATGGAAGCGAGTTGTTCCCCGAGGGTGTTGCGCATTCTGTGATGCATGGCCATATCATACGCTTGCGCAAGACGGACACGGCAAAAGATCCGGAGAATTTCTTCTCCCTTTCTGCCCTATGGTAGAATGGGGTTCTGAGTTCTTTCACACCATGGGGATGAATTGGTATCGACAGCGTGATTCTAGCGTTCGTTATGTCCTGTAGCAGTGCGCAAGCACTTGCTATGGGGTAGCTTCTGTTCGGGATGGCAACGGTTCCCGTTGCCATGTAGTCGTGCTTTGCACGTACTATGTGGCTTTACCCACTTGTTGCACACATAATTGCAAACTCTGCAATGACTGCTTTCCGTGATGCAGCTGCTCGTGGCTTTGCCCGCCTGCAGCCCGCTCTTGCGGTAGCTTAAGTTCCTCTTAGCAGGAACACGTCTCTCCTCCCATCCTCGCTTAAGAGGATGAGGCGTCACCAGCGAGGTGTACGGTGCTGTGATGCGCACACCGTAGACATATAGCATCAACCCTTCCTACAGTTCTTGGTCTCTTTCTTATTGTAGGAAGTACCGAAAGAGACATAGCAGTACGGGCACGTTCTCTACACGTTGGACCCGGGTTCGATTCCCGGCATCTCCACCATCTCCATTCTATCAAGTTCAGGAACGCAGGAAAGCTCTATGGGAAGCGAAAAAGTCGCGGTGTAAAATCCTTTCTTATGGTCATAGACAAGAAGTTCGTCGAAAACCATGCGTAGGACAAGCCTCTGTTGCGCCAAATCGCCCGTCGTCCACATAAGGAAGGGGTCTTTGATAAATTCGATCACCTTGTTGAGCGCCGGTTCAAACTCGTAGTTACGGGTGCTGGTTTGCTGCTGTTTTTCCCCGAGGCGCAGTTGCTCCATTTCCAACTCCTCGATTCGTTCTTCGTATGTCCTGCGGACGGTATTGCTCTTCGTCGTCTTGATAAGGTTGCAGTAGTCTTTGATGTCCTTTTTGACCTCTGCAAGGCGGGCATTGCGCTTCCTGCGGATGGCCTCCACGTCGCCGATCTTCTTGCTCCAAAGGGCAAGCAATTCGATGCGGATGACTTCAAGGATGTTCTTGCGCGGCTTTACCTGCGAGAGCAGAAGCTCAAACTTATCCTCGATCTCCTTTTTCGGGATGTTTTTGTTGTGCATGGGGCATTCTTTCGTTTTGCAACGGTAGTACGGGTACTTCTGATTCCGCCCCTGCGTCCAACCGGCGGTCAGCGGCTGCCGACAGCAACTGCACAGCACGAAGCCCCGAAGAGGAAAATCCTTGCGGATGTCCTTTCGCTGCGGCGAGCGCGGATTTTCTTGGAGCCGTTCCTTGATGCGCTGATGCGTTTCCATGCTGATGAGTCCTTGGTGCTTCCCTTTGCGGATGCTCACGTTCCATGGTTTGTACTCTATGCACCCCGCGTACAGGACCCGTGTGAGAATCCGAGTGACCTGCTCGGTGTACACGATACCGCTCTTGCCCCGGTGCGTGAATCCCTTTCCAGCGAGGAACAGTCGCACGTCCTCTTTGGTGGCGAGCCTGCCGCTGGCGAATCCTTCCAGTGCCTCCCTGATGATACCGGCCTTCGGTTCGTCGGGCGTAAGGAGCTTTCCGTGTTCGGGATTTTTGGCATACCCGTATCCCGGCGGGTTATCGAAACACCAGTATCCGTTTTCGATCCTCGCCTTCTGCTTTTGGATCACCTGCCTCCGATTCTGGTCGCGCTCCAATTCCGAAGAAGCCGCCATGATCGTTTCGTAGAACTTGTCCTCGGGCTCTTCGCCGAATTTGAAATTCGGGCTTTCGAGGATTCCATACCGGTCGCGTATCGCCTTGCGTAGGGCGATATGCACCTCCACGCTCCTTGCCCACCTCTTGATGTCATCAACGATCACCACCACGGGATTCTCCTCGGTGGAATGTTCCTCCAAGTAGGCGAGCATGTTTTCCATGCCGGGGCGGTCTACGGTCCCACCCGTAATGTCGTCCTTGAAGACGCTCAATACAGAGTGGCGCTGCGCGTCCGCGTATTGCTTTCCGCGATGCTCCTGCGCTTCCAACCCATGCCCTTCGCGCTTCTGGCGCTCGGACGAGACCCGGCAGTAGATGACAGCTTTGGCCATAGTCAGATTTTATGGGAGGCAACAAACGCATCGAGGTCTTCTTGCTTTACGCGGTAGTGGTGCCCGAACTTATAGGCGGGGAGTTTCTTGGCAATAACATAGCGGTAGACCGTCATGCGACTGAGACCGAGGCGTTCTGCCACCGCGCTCAGGCTATGAAACCCCTTCACTGTTCTTTCACTATTTTCCATGCTTCGATTGTAACAAATCGTAACAAAGAATAACAGCCACTCAGAGTATTTCGTCAATGGGAAATTCGTCTCGGAAGTACTCATCGAGGTATCGGGAAAGATAGATGCGAAGGCTCCCGAGGAACTCCTCGATCTCCTTATCGCTCGCTTCCTTCCAGTCGAGCAGACGGCGGCACTCCTCAACGGAGAGTGGCAGAGCCTGTGGATCGGGAGGAGATGTAGACAAAATAAGCGCATAGAAAAAATTACGAAACGAACCCATTTTCATTGTCGAGCGTCACATCAAGCGCTGCCGCAAGCGGTGCTGGCTTCCCGAGACGGGCGCTCTGGACCCGTTGCAGTTCGTGGAGGGACTGCATGAACCCCCGGTGCAGGTGCGCCTCGTAGCGCTGGATACGTTGCAAATCGCCTTCCGACGGGAGGAACTTCGCCTCCGCTGTCGCCTTATCCTCGTCCGTTTCAATTTCCTGCCACACGTCGATGCCGGTCTTGCAAAATTCGACGATGCCTTCGGCGGTTTTCTTCGCCAGTGCGGTGAGCCGCTTGATACCCTCGTCTTTGATCCCCAATTGCTCTTTATCCTTCACCATATTGCTGTACAGCATGAGCGCCTCCGCACGGGGGAAGTGATCCGCGAGTCCCAACTGCGTGGAAACCTTGTTGATCGCCCAGTCGGGCAGAGGGAGTCCTGAATCCTCCACGGCATGAAGCACGGCTTCCGCTTCCTCCAAGAGCTGCCTGCATCCGTGACTGGTTTTGCCGCGTTCATGGAAGCTGATAAGCGCGAACTCCTTGTGGCGACCAGCATCCTGAATCCGTTGCAGGACGCGGCGGAAACTATGACCGATGACACGTTCTTCAATGATCGCCCGTTCCGCAAGAACGACCCGGTAGTGCCGCCAGTAGAACGTGAAGAGCTTATCCACCAGCATCGTCTCCAAGAGGCCGACCGGCTGCATCTCCTCGAAGAGCGTGTTCCGCAGCTGTTCATACAGGTCGAAATCCTCGGTCACGTCTCCTTTTTCGATGACGGACTCCCGGGAGAGGATGCCGTGTTTCAGCGCATTATGGCTGGCAACCTCCTTGCCCTCGGGTGTTGCCGGGCCGGTGCTTTTGGCGGCGTTATTCTTGTTTGCCGCAATCTGCTTTTTGGATACCATGATTAAAAGGGAAGAGAGGGGTCGTAATTCACATCGCCACTATCGCCACTTCCTGAAAGAGCCCTAGCAGAAGCCAATTCCTCAGGTGGCGTTTTTTCGGGCGGTTTCTTCGATGGTTCGGTCATATCGCCGATGCGCATCTGTGTATCAGTCGCCGCATCGGTCGGTGTGGCGGTTTTGTCGGTATG
>PFDR01000044.1:14951-17688 GCA_002772545.1 Candidatus Peregrinibacteria bacterium CG10_big_fil_rev_8_21_14_0_10_49_10
GCCCAAATTATTTCAGCAATCGTTTTGCGGGTTCGCTTACCAACAAGGTTTCGCATGCTTCAGACGGAAGCGAGCGCCTGGCAGATGCCGTTTTGTGGAACTACCACCCGACAATTATCCGCATGGCGGTAAGCGCCGCGCTCATGTTTTCAGCGAGTGTTCTTGTTGGATATGTGTTCGTCGGGTTGATTGCAATTCTCATCGTCATGAATGTTTTGCTGGTGCAGAGGCGTAAACCGCTTGTGGTTAAGTATGCAAGCGAACATTCAGTGCTTCGCGGCAAGGCGGTTGATATTGCCACCAACATCAGCGCCGTATGGCAATTCGCCCGCCGCCCGTTTGAACTTGGACTTCTGTCCAGACAGATACAGAAACGCCGCGATGCCGATATCGCGCAGTGGCTGCACAGCGAAGTGGGGCTTGCAATTAACAACGTACTCATTACCGTTGCCGTGGGCTACATGTTTGTTTTTGCGTTTTCGTCCCTCAAAACGGGGGACATTACCGTCGGCGGTTTCGTGATGGTCATGACTTTGGTGTTTGGAATGATTGGCACGCTCACCTTTATCGGCAATATGATGAATAATTTCGTGCGCATCTACGGGGAAATTGAAGAGGGGCTCACCGAGATTCTCGTGCCGCACGACATTGTTGATGAGACGCGCGCCGCGCGTCTCACCGTGCGACACGGCGATGTCGTTTTTGATTCGGTTGATTTTGCGTACCACGATGAAGTTATTTTTTCCGGTTTGCATCTCACGATTCCCGCACGGCAGAAAATCGGCATTGTGGGGGCAAGCGGTGCGGGGAAAACGACATTGGTAAGTTTGCTCTTGCGCCAGCACGACATCCAGCAGGGGAGCATACGCATAGACGGGCACGATATTGCCACCGTTACACAGGACAGTTTACGGCGTTCAATTTCAATCATTCCGCAAGAGTCAATGCTTTTCCACCGCACCATTCGGGAAAATATTCGGTATGGAAATCTGAAAGCGAGCGATGCGGAAGTGGAAGAGACAGCGAAACGCGCCCAAGCGCACGAGTTTATTCGCGCCGCACCGGAAGGGTACGATACATACGTGGGGGAGCGTGGAATCAAACTCTCGGGTGGTCAGCGCCAGCGCATTGCGGTTGCTCGCGCACTACTCAAAGACGCTCCCATTCTTATTCTTGACGAAGCGACAAGTTCTTTGGACTCGGAGAGCGAGATGTTGATTCAAAAATCGCTTCATACGCTGGTTCAAAACAAAACAGTGCTTGCCATCGCGCACCGCCTCTCCACGCTTCGCGAAATGGACAGAATTATTGTGCTTGATGGCGGAAAGATTGTGCAGGATGGAAATCACGAAACATTGCTTCAAGAAAAAAACGGCGTGTACGTCCGGCTTTGGAATCACCAGGCGGGCGGCTTTATTACCGACGAAGACGAGTAAAGCGGCGTATGCGTGGCGCTTTCTAGTGTGAGTATCATTGTAAATAATCACCGCGTTGTCTCCACATACACAGCGAATCGCGTCGGTACCATGGGAGTGTTATCCACCCATTAACCGACGCGATTCATGCACAAGCACACCAAAGTGTCTTCTGCCCTGCGGCGGGAGGTGTGAATAAAGATCGAGTCCCATGATATACTCTCCTTAAAGAACAAAGAACAAAATATTGTGAACAAAAAAATTGTTGTCATCAGCTTGCTCTTCGTTGGACTTCTATTTACACAAGCTTCAACACAAGCACAAGCACAAACACAAGACCCGTTGCCAGAACTGCCGGGCGCTGGTCTTACACCCAATAGCCCGCTTTACTTCCTTGAGCGCGCCGCTGAAGCAATCGGTGAGTTTTTAACTTTTAACACAGAAGCAAAAGCCAAGCTTCAGGCAGAACGAGCGCTTGAACGTATTGCCGAAGTAAAAGCAATGTTGGCTGAAAAAGAAGTTAACCCCCAAGGATTAAATGTCGCTCTTAATAAACTTCAAGCTAACGTTGCCAAAGCCGCAGAAATTATCCAAAATGAACAGAAAAGAGGAAAAGATGTCTCAATGCTGGCGAAGGAATTAGACACTGATTTTGAAGTACGAGAACGATTGCTAAAAAGGACTTTGGACGACAAAGAGGACCAAATAGAAATTGCCTTCAAGCAACAAAAACTTGAGCTAAAAAAACAGCTCATTGAGGCGAAAGTCGCCGGCGATGCTCAAAAAGTCGGTGAAATAGTGCTTGCGCTCAATAAGCTTGAACAAGAAAAAGAAGCGCAGGAATTTCTACTTGAGCAAGAGGAAGAAGAATTTGAGCTTGCTTTAGAAATAGAAGAAGAAAAATTTGAGCTGGCGCTTGAAGCACAGGAACAAGAGCTTGAATTGAAGGAAAAAGAAGCAGAGCTTGCTTTCAAGAAGCAAAAGCGAGAACTAGAAAATCTGTTTGAGGAAACAAAGCGTGTCTTGGAATTGAAAGAAAAAGCGTTGGAAAGTCAATTTGATGTTTCATTAGAACTTGGCGATTCAGAGGATATAAAAAGTATTAAAGCCGAGCTTCTTGCTATTAGAAATGAAGAAGTGTCGCTTGATTCGAAATTTGATGATTCGGATCGCGCTCTTGAAGAAACAGAACGAAATTTTGAGCTTCTGCTTTTGAATGAAGAACGATCACTTGATGATTTTGTCCGTCAAGAGGAATTGGCGCTTAAAAAAACAAAGTTTGAAATAGAGCGAGCGTTCAAGGAGAAAGAATTCGTACTGGA
>PFDR01000044.1:17761-17903 GCA_002772545.1 Candidatus Peregrinibacteria bacterium CG10_big_fil_rev_8_21_14_0_10_49_10
AGACAAACCTGCCAGCTAGCACCGGATCCAGCCAGTTGTATTACAGAAAAAGTCGGATCACTTCAAGAAAACTTAGTGCAAGTGAAAATCCGGAAAGAAGAATTAGAGCTTGAGGAAGAAAAGACAGAGCAAGCCCTTGAAT
>PFDR01000094.1 GCA_002772545.1 Candidatus Peregrinibacteria bacterium CG10_big_fil_rev_8_21_14_0_10_49_10
CCCGCTAAACAGGAACAGGCAAAGACACGCGATACGAATGACATTTATCGTCGACTGGTGGAACACATGAATGAAGCGGTATGGATGGGAGATGCAAATGAGCTTACCGTGTACGCCAACCCGAAATTTTGTGAAGTGATGGAAATGACGTTGGAAGAGATGCTGAGTCGCCCTTCCTACGATTTTTGGGATGAGGAGAGCAAAAAACGTGTGCAACAGGTGAACGAAGGTGAGCGTAAAAAAGGAGTGAGTTCCAGTTACGAAGGCACACTCGTTTCCAAAACCGGAAAGCGTATTCCCGTTCTGTTGAGCGGTACTCCTCTCGCCGACGGAGGCACTATCGGCATCATGACTGACCTCAGCGAACTCAAGAAAAAAGAAGAAAAGGAACGAGTACTTTCCAGCGCCATTGTATATGGAACGGATGCAGTATGCACCGTAGATGGAACCGGGAAAATTCAATCGTGGAATAAGGGTGCCAAGACCATATTTGGGTACAGCGAGTCCGAAGTTCAGGGCAAAACCCTCGCCTGTATTTTTGCAAAAGGAGACTATGAACCTCTCCTGCAGGAAACAAACGTGCAATACAACATAGAACTAACCGGCATACACAAGCACAAGCAGGATGTGATTGTGAGTATGACGGTGTGCCCTATTGTGCCCGTAGAACGCCACAGGCCAACAGCCTTTATGTTCATAGCACGCGATATAACCGCACAGCGAAAATTTGAAGAGGAACTCATGCTCAAGTACGAGAAAATTCGCGATGCCTACAACAAATTCGGTGTGACCCGGCGCCAGATGGACTACGTATTCGACCTCACGCTGCTCTGTGCAAGTACGCACGATAACAAGGCTCTTGCAGACTTTGTGGTGAACTCTGTGGTCATGCTCTCCCGTGCAGATGCCTGCACACTCAGGCTCTACAATGAGAAACACGAAACCCTCACACTGCTCTCTTCCTTTGGTGTAACCAGGGACTGGATGGGAAAGGCCACCGTGAAATACAAGGGAAGTCTTGTAGAGAAAGCTTTTGAGCAGGGTGCCCCCCTTAAGGTCATCGACATTATGAAAGAGCCTCGTTACAGTTCACCGCACCTCGCCAAAAAGCATAACTTCTGTTCTTCACTGGTGATTCCACTCACTTTTCACTCCAAACTTGTAGGCAGTCTTTCGCTCTACGTTACACCGGAAAAGAAGCTGGAGCTCTTTGAAAATGACTTCATAGAAAAGTACGCCATGCTTGTAGGAATTGTGCTACAGAGGGCAAATACAGCTAGCTAGAAGCTTTGCGATGCTTCTTTGTTTTACCCTGTCGTGGCATGCCTTTTAGAAGATCTAAAATAGCGTTGGCCAAAATGTGCAGTCCGGCATTGCCTTGCACATGTTGCTCGGCTTCCCTCCACATTCTATCCAGACATTCTGGTTTTATACCGTAGATATCTACCAAGAACTTTCTGTACTTTTCTACCTCATGCATAATAGCCTCTCTATCCGAAACAGACTTTGTATCCGTGTCTGGCCTCACAATATTGACCTCAGGATGGGGCTGTATACCATACCCCCTCCCTTGGTAGAACTCGGACATTGTTGACAGGCCGGAGAGACGACTGCGGGCAATGGGTCTAATAATAGATTCCATACCCTGTGGAATGTCATGCAGACCCTTTACAAGCCTACCGTGGGTAGTCATGAGAGTAACTGTAGAGGGACAGTCCTGGAATACCGGATGCCTTGTGACTTCCTGTAGAACCGGAATAGGACAAAACTCCAGCGCTCCCGGACCGGCCTCCAGATTCGGGAGCCTGTCTCTGTGCTTCTGACCAATCACATTTGCCTGAGTTTGGTAACCAAAACAAATGAAGAGAGCTCTGGAACGTGCATTGCTCGGAGCAATAGCACCATCGATCAGGACACCATAGTGTTCCCTGAAGAATTTCCCAAAATCATCATCGGGGTTAAACCAACTACCCCCTACTACAAAAAGCGAGCCTGACCGGCAGTATTCTTCCATTCTCCGCTTT
>PFDR01000025.1 GCA_002772545.1 Candidatus Peregrinibacteria bacterium CG10_big_fil_rev_8_21_14_0_10_49_10
TATGAGCATCATTCAGGCCATTTTAAAAGCATATCCGGATACACATGTTTCCATAGATAGCTCCAAATCTGCTCTTGCAGCAGAAGCACTGGATGTCGGTGCTATGATGGTAAACGATGTAACCGCCGGCAGGGCGGATCCGGAGATGTTTTCGGTCATGGCTCAGAGGGGAGTGCCGCTCGTGCTCATGTATGCAAAGGACGGTTCGCCACGGACTACCATCAACGAAGTGCGGTACGACGATGTCATCACTGTCGTAAAGGAATTCCTGAAAGAGAGAAAGGAGTCAGCTATGGCAGCAGGAGTGAATCCGTCACACATCATTCTGGACCCCGGTATGGGGCACTTCGTCTCATCCGATCCACAGTATTCTTTTGATATTCTTGCACGTTTAGCAGAGCTCCTAGATCTTGGCTGTCCGCTCTTCGTAAGCCCTTCACGCAAATCTTTTTTGGCAGGTAGTGAAAATCTTTCTACGGAAGACCGCCTGCCGGGAACTGTGGCAGCATCGGCCATTGCCGTGCTGCACGGAGCTCACTACATACGCACGCATGATGTGCGAGAAGTGAGAAGAGGTTGTGAAGTAGCGATGAACATTAGGGAAAACTAAACAAAGGAACATATCAAAACGCGCAGGAAGGCATCCTGCGCTGGTGTGAATTGTTTTGGGAAATCCAGCGCACGTTGCTTACCTATCTATCGGCAGCGTGCTCGCCCCTTTTGTTTCCCATTTTCTACGGTGCAATTTGTGCAAATATCAGCACAATGCCAAAACTAATGAGTATAACAAGGAGTCCCAGAACAACACGGAGAATAAGAGCACGTGCCTTCGTTGCCGTTTCCTGATCTCCCTTGTTAAAAATCATCATGATGCCGGCAATGACGATGACAGTGACTGCGGCAAGAGCCATAAAGCCCACCAAAATTGTGGCAATATGCACTACGGTCTCGGTAATACCCGAAGAGTTGATGTCATTGGGATTCACTTCTCCTACCTGTCCTGCTGTTGCGCTTGCCAATGCAAACTTAGAAGCAATCAGAACAATACCGCTCAGTATGGATATGATTGTCCGGCGTATTTGTGTGACACCCTGTTCACTGCCGAATTCGAGTATGGCCCGTATACCACTGATTATAATCATAAGCACTGCGACGGCCAGAAGTGGTTCTTCTATAAAATCAATGAATCCCAGTATTTCGGAGGTGATTATAGAAGCACCCTGCGCGCCATTTAATGCTCCACCTGTGTCTTTTCCTATAAAACCTTGGTTGAGAGCATTGTACATAGGTTCGGCCACATTGATGAGTACCAGGGCCGCCGCTGCCGCTATGAGCGTGTAGCGTGCTTTGGAAAGTTGGTTTTGGTCGTCTTGTGCAGTGACCTGCAAAAAGCCTGTAATCACAATAATCAGTATGGCGACAATATTCACCAGTTTACGAACCGATCTCATGGAATAGAGCACTATGGATCCAATGTCGTCTCCTCCTATGCTGCCGGAAGGGTTTCCGTTGAATTTGAGGTCATTGCCCACTGTGCCTATGGCTCCGGCTGCACCGGGAAGGTCCTGAGCCAACACAGTTCTCTGTGCGCCTGCAAAGAGCAGTGCGCTCAGAACAGCCAGTGAAAGGAGGGAATTACGCAGCATATGTTTTAGACAAAGATGGTGACAAGGCCATACGAGGCTATAACAACTGTGAGTGCTATCACACAGGTGAGAATCAACTTCCGTGCCCGGTCTTTCAGGCTTTCATCCACCGAGAACACCAGGAAAATACCGGCAGTTACGAGTCCTATGACTGCCAGAGCGCCAAAGACCGTGAGTGCGTATTTGGCAATTCCTACTATTTCCACCGTGAGGTTGGACGGTGCACGTGATGTATAGAAGGCATCCACAACTGTACTGGCCAATATGACCATGGCTGCACCAATGAGGCTTTGTAAGAGGTGCTTCTTTGCTGTTTCAATTGTATTTTCATCCACTTCCACAATAAGACGTATACCCTGTATGACAATGTTTACGATGACCACGGTGACCAGCAACGCTTTCAGGAACAAAATTACATTACCTATCAAACTGTTAAAGCCTCCTTCGTTCACCAGCTCGGCTGATCCTTTACTGGCGAATGTATCTGCAAGCAGTGTTGCTCCTCCTACAAGCATGGCACCGACCACGGCCTGTCCGTACGCCACCTTGGTTTCGGTAATGGAGTTTTCGTCTCTGCTATTCAGCAGCAACTTAATGCCATAGTAAATGAGCATGGCAAAGAGCACACCCATGAATATTTTCAGTACACTGTTATTTCCGGATACGGCAACGGTCATAATGTAGTCACTGGCATTATTGGGACATCCCAGCTCTCCAATACTGCTGAGTGGGCATCCATCCAGACTGCCCAACTCAAAATCCTCCTGCGCAAACGCCATTCCTATTGGGAAGAGGAGTGCAGCAAGCATGCCGAGAAACCATGTAATTTTTGCCATAAATCCTATTATTTTAGCATAAATAGTAGTTTTCTTCAATGCCTGGTTATTCGGGTAGTCAACACTATCGACGATTGGTACCATTCATCTCCATACAGACTTTTGCAGAAACGCATACTGGGCACAGAAGCAATAAATACCTACAGATCGATTGCTCTTATTGCTCTCATTGCCTATTATAAGAGTCCTATGCACCAGCCCTACTCTCCCGTACAAAGTCGGCCTCTTACTCTCTCTCAGTCCATTGAATCGCAGGTCTATGGTCTGTTTGCTCTTGCCATAGGCATGACGGTTCTCGGTGTGTTCTTTGGATTGCAGTATGCCACAGTGCTCATGGGTACAGGTTTACATCTTTTTTTTCTCATTGCTGAGCTTGGTCTTATTTTTACATCGAGGCTCTGGATGGATAAATCGCCACTCAATTATGTTTTGTTTTGCCTTTTCCCTCTGCTGTCGGGTTTTACGGTTACACCATACATTCTCTATGTACTCACGGGGTATGCAAATGGAGGGAGTATTCTGCTCAATGCCCTTTCCGCTACGGGTTTCATGGCTGCAGCTGCAGCAGTCTTTGCACGTACTACTTCCTGGAATTTGGGAGCCATGGGCAAGGCACTTTTCTTTGCGCTCATAGGTCTTATAGTTGTAGGCCTTCTGCAGTTCTTTGTTCCCTCGCTTCGTACCACACAATTTGAGTTGGTACTTTCCGGTATTGGCGTGATTGTCTTCTCCCTTTTCACGGCGTACGATTTGCAACGCATAGCAAAGCTTGGACGTATGGGCGCACACCCTATGCTTTTGGCGCTCAGTTTGTATCTGGATATCTTTAACTTATTCCTCTACCTTTTGCGCTTCATGGTGGCGCTTTCGGGGAACAGGCGGTAATTGTTGCTCGTTACTCGTTTTCTTCACGTTCCTGTTTTCTTGTATCTTTTGAGTAACAAGTAACGATTAACCGGCAACAAGTTAACGACCAGCGAAAAAAGATCTTTTCTTTGACCAATGCATTGTAATTCCGTAGCATTCATCCGCTATGACCAAACGACCTACCCCCAAAAAACGGAAGCCGAGGAGTGACGGCAGAGCACAGTATGCCGCCTTTCAAAAGAAGCAGATCCGCAAACTGACCAACAAGCAGCAGTCTCCGTATGCCAGAGTTGCTGAACCAAAAAATAAAGGTCAGAAGAAGCTCAAGGGCATTACCAGAATTAAAGCTTAGAATAATTGATAATTGATAATTGATAATTGATAATACGAACATGAGTAATGCGAATCCACTCAAAGAAAAAAGTTATGCATTTTCATTGGATATCATTGAACTATGCAAGCAACTGAAAAGTAATCATGAGTATGAAATTGGAAGTCAATTGCTCAAATCTGGTACCAGTGTTGGAGCGAATATTGAAGAATCTAACCAGGCACAAAGCAAAAAAGACTTTGTGTCTAAATTATCCATTTCACTGAAAGAGGCATACGAATCACACTACTGGATAAGACTTCTCAGAGATTCTCAGATTGTTCCAGGTAGTACGGCTGCATCTCTCCTTGAGAAAAATGAAGAGCTTATGAAACTCCTCACGAGTGTTATCAAGGCAACAAAAGTGACAATGCAAAAAGTGCAGCAAGCCCAATCTGTCAGCAATCATGCTTAACTACCAATTATCAATTATCAATTAGTATTATGGCCAGAAAACGTCACCTCTCGCGCATTGCTGTTATGCAGGTCCTCTTTGAGCGGGGGAGCAGGGTGATAGACGAGGAAGAAACTCTACGGCGCAATACAGCGGAATTGGGTGAGATAGATGAGAAGTTTGCACTCTCTCTGCTAAAGGGTGTGGTAGAAAAGGAGCAGGAACTAAAAGATCTGGTGCAGGCAGATGCACCACAATGGTCTCTTGATCGTATGGACCCTATTTCCCGCTCCACACTCCTTATGGCGGCTTATGAGTTGGTCTTTGGAAACGATGCTCCTCCTGCAGTTGTGATGAACGAAGCCATAGAAATTGCGAAAGAGTACGGCACAGCCGAGAGCGGAAAATTTGTGAATGGTGTTCTCAATGCCATAGCACACCGCAAAGAGTAAGCTAGAAACTAGTTTCTAATCCACGTATACTCCAAAATATGACCCAGCCGGAATCATTTGTGCTTCTGGAGAAGTCCATTGGCTATATCTTCCACGACAAGGACGAACTCGTGAAGGCACTCACACATCGCAGTGCACTGCGCAAAAGCAGGAGCACGGAGCACAATGAGCGCCTGGAGTTTTTGGGAGATGCTGTGCTGGAACTTGTAGCGACAGAGTATCTCTTTAAATTCAGCGAAAAATCAGAGGGAGAGCTTACGAGCTGGCGTTCGGCGCTGGTGAAAGGGGAACATCTTGCTGCAGTAGCAGCCGAAATAAAATTGGGCGAGTATCTCTACATGAGCAAAGGAGAAGAAGCCAGCGGCGGTCGTAGTAAGCCTTCCACTCTCGCCAATGCTCTGGAGGCTCTTATAGGAGCTATGTACTTAGATGGGGGTTTTGAGCAGGTTTCTACCTTCTGCAACGAATTTATTCTTGTACGCCTGAACCAGCTTCTTGCGCTCGGTAAGCATAGGGATGATAAAAGTTACTTTCAGGAAAAGACGCAGGAGCTCTTAAATGTCACTCCACATTATGAGGTGATCAAGGAGTCCGGACCGGATCATGATAAGCAGTTTATATCTGCTGTCTTCATAGGAGACGAAAAAGTTGCAGAAGGAGAAGGCAACAGTAAACAGCGTGCCGAACAGGCTGCCGCCCACAATGCCGTTAAGGCAAAAGGATGGGATGCTTAGGGTATAACGGAGCGTAGACCAAAGCCTTACGACATCTTTATTTCAATATCCACACCGGAGGGCAGGCTGAGACTCTGGAGGCTCTCAATGGTTTTAAACGTTGTCTCCTTCAAATCAATGAGTCTCCTGTGTGTACGCATCTCAAACTGGTCGCGCGCGTCCTTATGTACGAAGGTGGAGCGGTTGACCGTAAATTTGCGTATTTTGGTGGGTAGAGGAATAGGGCCATGCACTACGGCACCACTGCGCTCAGCAGTGTCTATGATCTTGTTCACTGCTTCATCAAGAACAATATGATCAAAAGCACTGAGGCGTATGCGAATAGTGGAGGGGGCTTTTTGATCCTTTTTCTTTGCTCCAGATGTCTCTTTGGACTCCTTAGCATCTTCCTCTTTTTCCTGTACCTTTGCCTGTGCAGCACCCTTCTTTTTAGAACTCTTGGCGTCCGCTGAGCCAGAGCTCTCTTTTTGAGCAGACTTCTTTACAGGAGTCTTCTTTGCTGCAGGCTTTTTTTTCTCGGGGATCATAGGTACGGAGGGGAGAAAGAGCAAGGAGAAGGGGGCAAGAGCCCCCTTTCTCTTACGTAAGAATCTTTGTTACCACACCTGCTCCTACCGTTCGTCCACCTTCACGGATGGCAAAACGCGTTCCTTCATCCAGGGCAATGGGGGCACCAAGAGTGACTGTAAACTTCACGTTGTCACCGGGCATCACCATTTCCACATTTTCAGCCAATTCCACCGTTCCTGTTACATCCGTCGTGCGGATGTAGAACTGAGGTTTGTACCCCTTAAAGAAGGGCGTGTGGCGTCCACCTTCTTCCTTGGTGAGCACGTAAACCTCGGATTCAAATACAGTGTGAGGTGTAATAGAGCCTTTAGCAGCAAGTACTTGTCCGCGCTCAATCTCTTCGCGCTCTATACCACGCAGTAGCAGACCCACGTTGTCTCCGGCCATACCTTCATCCAGGAGCTTGTGGAACATTTCTACACCGGTAACGACAACGTTGCGGGTCTCATGAATACCAATGAGGGCCACTTCGTCGTTTACGTTTACTTTACCCTGCTCAATACGTCCGGTTGCTACCGTTCCACGCCCCTTAATGGAGAAAACGTCCTCCACAGGCATGAGGAAAGGCTTATCCAGCTCACGCTTGGGGTCCGGAATGTACGTGTCGAGCGCATCCAGGAGTTCCTTGAGTTTTGCAATATTATCTGCATCACCTTCCACTGCCTTAAGAGCGGAGCCCTTAATAATAGGGGTCTTGTCACCGGGGAACTCGTATTTGTTGAGGAGCTCACGAATTTCCACTTCCACAAGATCCAGAAGTTCGGGGTCCGTCACCATGTCTACCTTGTTTAAGAAGACAACGATGTAGGGTACGTTCACTTGGCGTGCAAGAAGGATGTGCTCGCGGGTTTGTGGCATAGGTCCGTCGGCAGCCGAAACAACGAGGATGGCCCCGTCCATTTGCGCAGCACCCGTGATCATGTTCTTCACGTAGTCCGCGTGCCCGGGACAGTCCACGTGAGCGTAGTGGCGCTTGTCCGATTCGTACTCCACGTGGGAGGTAGCGATGGTAATGCCGCGTTCGCGTTCTTCGGGGGCATTATCAATTTGGTCAAAACTCTTCTTCTCCGAGTCGGGAGAGAAATTCAGTGAGAGAGCGGCGGTTAGCGTCGTCTTTCCATGGTCAACGTGACCGATGGTACCGACGTTCACGTGCGTCTTGCTCCTGTCAAACTTCTGATCTGCCATGAAAAAGGGGAGAAAGTAAACTAAAGTCAAAAGAGAGCATAAACTCTCTTAGCCGCGAAAGTCTAGAAATATCTTTAGAAAGAGTCAATACCTATTGCGCATTTAGTATGCGGTGCTGAGTGTGGGGTATACTTTTCAGGAAGCTTACAAAGCTTTGTGCTGTTGAGTTCCTACCCAACACTACATATTTTCTATCTCCCTTCTACCATGAATCAGCAGGAACGCATTCAGGCATTCGTGGAAGAAATTTGGCTTTGGTATGCGAAAAACAAGCGTACTCTTCCCTGGCGGGATCTCCGGATTACTGACAGCACAGAACGGGCGTATCAGATCCTGGTCTCTGAACTTATGCTGCAGCAGACACAGGTTCCGCGCGTAAAAATCATCTTCAGGCAGTTCCTCAAAGAATTTCCGGGCATAAAAAATCTCGCTGCGGCTTCGAATAAAGATGTGATTCTGGCCTGGCGGGGGATGGGATATAATATGCGGGCGCTCCGCTTGCGTGACTGCGCCAAAACTATTTGCAGGGACTACAACGGAATATTCCCCACAGGAATGCAGGAGCTCCAGTCTCTCAAGGGTATTGGTCACTACACTGCCGCCGCCATACGCAACTTTGCTTTTTACCTGCCCACTCCCTGTCTGGATACAAACATCAGGCGCATTCTCCACAGAACGTTCGTAGGACCGGAATCTCCGGATGGTACCTGGGAGAAAGATGATGCGTACCTACTCCAAATTGCGGAGCATGTGCTTACAGAAGCATGCAGACATCCTACGTACACCACTGCAGACTGGCATGGGGCACTCATGGACTTTGGGTCCCTTGTGTGTACCAAAAAGAATCCTCAGTGGGAAAGATGTCCGCTTACAAGGCGAGGTATCTGTAAGGCTTCGTACAAAGTGCCAACTGCGCTACAGAGAAAGAAAAATAGCAGCGAACCCGGTCGCAGTGTTGGGTCTGTCTTCATTCCCAACAGGATATTTCGCGGCAGGATTGTAGAAGAATTGCGCAATGCATCTTTGGGTTTGAAGCCGGAGGAAGTAGGGCAACGTATTTGCGAAGACTGGTCCCCCAGGCAGCATAAACGGTGGCTTTTGGAGTTACTGCAGAAGTTGTGTGAAGATCAACTACTGCAGAAAAAAGGGCAACGTTATATTCTTGCTTCTTAAAGGGGTAGAAAGGAGTGAGAGAATGAAGAGAAAAGAACGCAATACACAAAGTCATTTTCGTTTTGCTTCGTATACTCTTTCTTTTGTATCCCGTTACCGGCATGCACCGTCCACGCACCCGTTGGGGCAGAAGAACGGTCCGTTTGCAATAAATGTCTTCTCGTAACACACATGTTCTTCAACGTTGTTGGCGTCCCTACAGAAGTCAGTTTTGCTCTGGAAGCCGTCGTTTGTTGTTCCTCGGATATTTCCAATGGCTCCACCGTCGCTGTCCGTGCAGTCCTCATTCAGGCAGAACGTATGGCATCCATCTCCAAATGTTGTGTTTCCATCGTCACACTCTTCTCCAAATGCTGTGTCTACTATGCTATCTCCGCAGACAGGACGCTTGCAGTTGTTGCGGCATCCGTCTCCCGTATTGGCTTTATTGCCATCGTCACACTCTTCTCCTAAGAATGTCTGTAACACCCCGTTCCCACACACTTCCAGTTGGCAAGAGGCATCGCATCCGTCCCCGTTTGTTTTATTACTGTCATCACATTTTTCGCCTATTGCTGAGTCGAGCATGCCATCTCCGCAAACGGGAAGTTTACAGTTATTGCGGCATCCGTCCCCCGTGTTTCCCGTGTTACCATCATCACATTCTTCTCCGTTGCTCGGCTGAAATACTCCGTTACCGCAGCGTTCGATTATACAGGATTGGTCGCACCCGTCTCCGCCGGTTAGGTTTCCGTCATCGCACTGTTCACCAATGGCTGTCTGCAGGAAGGTATCTCCGCAACTTGCTCTTTTGCAAATATTGGTACATAGGTCGTCTTGAACCTTGTTCCCGTCATCGCATTCTTCTCCAAGGTAAGATTGTGTAGCACCGTTCCCGCAGCGTTCATCGTGGCAGAAACGGTCGCATCCGTCTCCATCTGCCAGATTCCCGTCATCGCATACTTCCACACCCTTATTCAGGAATCCGTCTCCACAAATATTGCGCATGCATGTTTTGAGGCAGGAATCCTGGTTATTGGTATTGCCATCGTCACATTCCTCTCTGGTGAACTTTGGATTGGATCCTGTGTACTGGAAACCATCGCCGCAGATGGGTCGCTTACACTGGTTTGCGACCACGCAGTCATCGCTGTTGTCTCCGTTTCCGTCATCGCATTCTTCTGTTTGAGGGCGCAAGTATCCGTCACCACAGCGGGCATTCCTGCAGGTATTTATACATGCATCCGCATTATTGATATTGCCATCGTCACATTCCTCCAGTCCAAAGTTGATAATGCTGTCTCCACAGACGTTGACGGTGCAGTCGTTGAAACAGATGTCGTTGTTAGAGAAGTTTGCATCATCACATTCTTCGGAGTTGGGGTTCACGAGGCCGTCACCACAGAAGGGAAGACGGCAAAAACTTGTGCAATTATCGTTGTTGCTGGTGTTACCGTCATCACATTCTTCTCCGGCTTCCAGCTTGCCGTTTCCGCACGTGATGGGTGGTAGTGTGCCAAATCCTCCGGATGTGGAGCCACCGCCACTGGATCCAAATCCTCCCGGACCAAATCCTCCGGATGCGGAGCCACCGCCACTGGTTTCAAATCCTCCCGAAGTGCTTCCCCCTCCGCTTGTACTAAATCCACCCGAGGTAGAACCGTCCGATGGAGATCCGGATGAACCGCTCGGACCATTTGGACTACTGTCCTGACCATTGGGAATGCCATCACCGTCGATGTCCGGATCCTGACCGTTCGGAATACCATCACCATCTATATCGGGATCTTGATTGTTTGGAATACCATCCCCATCAATATCGAGATCCTGATTATTCGGAATCCCGTCTCCATCCGTATCTACAGTACTTCCCCCTCCGCTCGTTCCAAATCCTCCCGAGGTAGAACCGCCCGATGGAGAGCCAGATGATCCACTCGAACCACTTGGAGTACTGTCCTGACCATTCGCAGTCCCGTCACCATCAATATCGGGATCAATACTATTGGCAATCCCGTCT
>PFDR01000067.1 GCA_002772545.1 Candidatus Peregrinibacteria bacterium CG10_big_fil_rev_8_21_14_0_10_49_10
TAATGTATGAGCAGCTTGCGGTCCCCTGTAGCTCAATGGTAGAGCATCTCGCTGTTAACGAGAGGGTTGCTGGTTCGAGTCCAGCCGGGGGAGCCAAATTGGAACGACCTGTACCAAAACACGACTTTCCACAGTAACCAAGGGACGTTGCAACGGTTCTAACGACCCGAACTTCACCTTCATGGCATCGTTAGCCTTCTTGAAGGCTGCAAATGACTTGCGAAAGCGGAAATCCAGCTCTTTCCCACGCAGTTCTATCACCTGCCCGATGCGCCGGAGAATGGCTACCTTGGTATCGCGCCCTCCTTTCTCAAATTCATTGCGAAGGTCTTTTGCAAAGCTCGCTGCTTCCGCCGTGTCCTTGGTTCGCTGCTTGGCTGTAGCATGAAAATCATTGAGGAGCTTCTTCTTGCTGTCTCGCTCTTGCTCCAACTCCTTGAGCATCGACCGGAAGAACTCCTCTGATACTGCCGTTGTAGCATCGAGTTGCCGCTTCATCAGCGTATTCACCTTGTCGTTGGCATCCTTGTAGTCCTTTTGGAGCCGTTCAAGGTCACGCGCTTCCATCTTTGCATTATCCGCCTGCCCGAGTTGCAGTTCATCGAGCAACCATTCCTCGAACGCCTGCGGTATTTCGATCTCATCAATTTTCTTCATAACTTCTTCCTCAATATCTTTCTCCTTCACTGACCCTTTCTCGGTGCAACATGTCGCTTTCTTGCCCATGTGAGAGCAACGGTAGTAGCGGTACGTGCGCTCTATCCCCGTCGAGTGGATAAGCTTGTGCTTCACGTCGACAATCACCGCAGAGCCACAGCTACCGCATCGAATAAGTCCTGCGTAGATATTCTCGTTCTTGCTTAGGCGAGGCTTGCCCCGTGCCCCAAGAAGTTCTTGTGCCTTGTCGTATTCCTCAACAGTGACAATCGGCGGATGCTTCCCCTGCCACAGCTTTCCGTCCCACAAGAATTGTCCGCAGTAGAACGGATTTGCCAACATCGTGTACATGGCAGACCGACTGAACACACGAGCA
Source organism: Candidatus Peregrinibacteria bacterium CG10_big_fil_rev_8_21_14_0_10_49_10 (assembly GCA_002772545.1). Taxonomy (GTDB): domain Bacteria; phylum Patescibacteriota; class Gracilibacteria; order Peribacterales; family Peribacteraceae; genus GWB1-54-5. Next base: position 1,034 of record PFDR01000067.1, read on the forward strand.
TTCCTGCCGTGTGCTCCGAGCTTACTCAGTCCCCATTCCTCCGTTGCGATGCGGTGGATCTCCTTCACGGTCTTTGTTCCGGTAAGCAGCAAGTCCCAGCAGCGCCGTACCGTGTCGAAGCGTTCAGGGTCTTTCAGGACGTACTTCTCGCCCTTGAGACCGTAACTATTGAGGTATCCAATAGGAACCGCACCCGGGAACCATCCCATCTTTGCCTTCTCCGTCATGCCGCGCTTCGCATCCTTCCCAAGATCGCGGCTGAACTGAATGGCCATCCCAAGCTCCACCATCATCTGCAAGACATTATCGGAGGGAAGGTATGTGCGCTCCGATGTCACGATTTTCTTGAGCATTCCTTCCTGCAAGAGCCACTGTATCTCGCCTCCATCTATGGGATTTCGTGCGAGGCGGTTAAGTTTCCAGCAGTAGACCACTTCTACCTTGCCGTCATGAATGTCCGCTATGAGTCTCGCAAATTCCGGCCGCTTGTCCGGCATTTTCGCTGAGCGTGATTCTTGGTATGTTTCCACCAGCTCATCATCATTGCCATTGAGGCGCTCAATGTTGAATTGGCTCTGGCTTTCCATTGAGAGTACCTGTTTATCCTCTGTATCCGTTGATTTGCGATTGTAGATGGCGGCTTTCATAAGTGTAGTGAGAAATGAAGTATAAACCCGAAAGGGCGACTTACCCGGCACTCCAGCATCAGTCCAGAGACTTCTGTTGGCGGAAAGCCGCCCTCTCGGGTAACAGCAAACAATAGCTCTGGTGCGACGATGTGGAGTGCGAAATCATTATAGCACAAATACAGAAATCAACTGTCACTATCTGTCACATTCTTGTTTTCGGCTTGCTCTTGCGAAGAATCGTGTGACAGCGGACTTGGTACAACACCGGACATATTTGTGTCACCGTCACCACTTTTTTCGCTTTCTGTAGCCTTGATCGCTTCTGTGACGGCAGATGACGGATGATTTGCAATTCTTTTAAGCGTAATGACGCTGCCTGCATTCGTGTGCTTGGTCTCCACTTGTATACCAGCGTCCAGCAGATTGGATTGTACCTCTCGTATTCTCTTCCCAAGTGTATTTGCCCGCTTTGGCCATGAACGATCTTTAACGTCTATCTTTTCTTCTCCAGCGACCTTTTCCAGTACTTCCCTAAGTTCTGTCGTTGTCCCCTCCCAAAATCCTTCCTCTAGTTCAACTAATGCCACTATGGCGATGGCAACGTCACTTTCGTTAATGGCTTCCTGATTTTGTAAACCAAGATTGCGTTCGTATGCTTCGATGAACTTCTGCGCGGAATACCCAAGAGCTTGCGCAATCGCGCATCCCCAATGCTCGAAATCCGCCATGCGATTCCTACCCGGCGCTTCGATGGTGTCATACTTTCCGATTGCCTTAGAGAGTACGGAGAATATTCCGTTGAGAATGCCCGGAAGAGCTGTATCGAACTCTACCCAAAGCTGCTTCTCCGTCTTGCGTTTGTCCTTCGGGATACGTTCCAGCTCAATGAGCAGACAGCGTTCTAGGAGATCGGGTTCCTTTGCACATACGTTGATACCATTGAGCGCAACGCATCGTTGATACTCCCGTACAAAATCATCATCATCGCTGTAGAGCTTTCGTTTCGTATCACCGTCACCGGTAGATGCCCTACAGAGGCGATCGGATATTTTCCGTGAAAATCCGCTTACGTTGTCATACGGTGCGAAGTAGTTGTGGTCGAGCTGTTGCGGCAGGTCATCGGCATTCTCCGAAAGCCCTAGTAGTGGCGGTTTCGCAGGATCAACAATGCGCCGGATTAGTTTCAGAAGTGTGGACTTCGCAGAACCCTTTTCGCCGGAGATAACCAAAATGACGTGCGGAAAGTCCGGTATGAAACAGGTGATGGTATAGACCAGAAGCAGAAGCTCTTGATCTTTGTTGCCTCCTTTAAGATTCACGAATGGAAGCAGATCAGAGATAGCACCTTCCGAAGCAGGAGAGACCTGTGGTCTTTGATGACGGTAATGACGGAATAGCGGTTCTTTGAGGCTCGTGACGTTGTAGCCTTTTTTATCTATGACGACTGTTTGCCCGCTCTCATCGGCGATGTTGTACACAATAGATCCCTTTTGCACTGCGATACGATTGTAGAGGTGGAATTCGGAACCATCATATAGCGCCTTGCATGTCAGAAGCCCCGCAACGCTTTTCAGTGTGGTATCAGCTATGGCTTTCTCCGTTTTTTCATAGAACAAGCGGCGCAGCCAGTTCTGAAAATCGTTACTGCCGATTCGACGGACAATCCATTGTTTCGGTGTTTTGAAGTATGCATACGGCTCTCCAAGTTGGTCATGAAACAGGATGCAGCTCTCCTCGGTACACAGTTCAAGGAGAGTATCTGCTTGCGAACCATCTTCCGTCTGCTGCCCTGCATTCGGATTTTCTTCGGCTTTCTTCTTAATGCTTTCGTAAATGCGCTGCAATTCCTTCTCATCCAGTGGCTTCTCATTTTTTTGATTCCATGCTTGGAGCGCACCCCAAACCGGCACGCCCCACATCTCTTTGGGTAAGCTCTGAAACATCTTACCGAGCAATGAAGTTGCGGTAGGATGCCGCTTCCCTTTCGCAGCTCCGTCGGCTCCTATTTTCCACAGCTTCTCCGATTTCTTCTTCTCTCCTTCTTTTGCAGCAACAGCCGGAGCCTCTTTGAATTTGGCGATGGTGTCTAACGTGTGTAGTTTCATGATAAGTCGTGGTAAAGAAATCGAATGGGATACGGCTTTTCCGGGTCTTTTAGGTGCGCATAGGGAGGGAGCCGCAGGACGCGGGTGACATCCTTCGCGCCTATGTCGCCGCCGAAATACAACACAAGGTTATTCTGATACGCTTCCCACTCTGGGAGCTTAAAACTCCTACAATCCTCATTTATGAGCCACAGGCAGTGCAGCCCGTGTGGCGTGTCAATGATGACATGAGGGAGGAACGTACCTTCCAACAACAGTAAACGTCGAAGCATTTTTACTTTTTGTGCATCAATCTCCTCCTGCAAGATTGCATCCCCCTGTTTTGCGCAATCCCAATCAAGAAACAGGGAGCGGATTAGTTTCAGGTTGTCTTTTCGGCGATACTTTTCAAAACAATTCGCAGAAAAGTACACGCCACAGGCTTCTTCTTGTTTCTTATTTGCAAATTCATCACTAAATTCAAATGTGCACAGAGCTTTGCGCTGATCCTTCTCCGGGGAATCATCAAAGAACTGGATTGCGGTACCGCCACCGGGGAGCCTTGCAAGAAAGTCCTGCGGCGATAGTTGCGGGGTCGTAGTGCGGAAAACCTCAAGTATCTCCTGCGGTGATTTGTCCTTCTCTACGGTAAGAAACCGGTGTAGGAACTCGTTGTAGTTGCCGTTGATGTTTGCTAATCTTTCCATAGTGACTTTAGGGGAAAGGGAAATAAAAATTGCCTGCCTTAGTCGGTAGGCGGTGCCCTTCCCCGTGCGATGATTCGATTCCGGTAGACGATCTTTCCAAGTGCCAGCAAGTCTTCGGCATATTCTCGGGCAAGGTCATGCGGTAAATCCTCTCCGTACTCTTTTTTCCACACAGAGCGAAACCTGTCGATGCCAGCATCGGAGGGCTTCATGGCTGTTCGTTGTAAATGCGGGATTTAAGATTTTTCTCATGAGAAAACAATGTCGCTGGTGGCAGGCGTAGTGACCCATCCCAAAATCCCTGCACAGCCTCTTCCAAACCACGTCTTGCTCCATCGAAACAGAATACAACTCGACGGGGATCGGCACGGTCTAATTCGATTATTGTGTACCCAAGGCATTCAAGCGTTGCGCTGAGGTGGAGTGATGATGTGCGGTAAATGCTATTTTCATTCATGCGGACATGGGGAAATGCCCGCACGTTACTTTGCGTGTGTCACCAGACTGTTAGTTTGGGTGTCACCTCTCTGTCACTTACTCCTCATGCATCATCCAGTTTCCGCTTCCCTGAGCGACTATTTTTGCCCTTGGAAAGTGACAGTTTAGCCACTGCCGAGCTTTGGTAATGTACTGTCTCAAAGTCGTTTTAGTACGTTCGCTCGGAAGGCGAGCTGCTTCCCCGTTCACAGCCTCATTGAGATTGAGGTACGTCACGTATCCAGCCTTCTTCCGGGCGAAAGCAAACAGCACCTTTCCAACATGAGGGGGGAGATCGGTTACTGGTTGGTCTTTCACCCAAGTCTGTCCATCGGAGAATACCATCAGCTTCGCATTGAAGGCATAAGCGGCGTTCCCTTCCTCTACTTGCTTAACTCTGTTCTGTACTGCATTCGCAACTTTTTTCATCTCCTCTTCACCCCATTGCAACAATCTGTTCACACTCATCTGCATTGTACGCATTGTTGTCTCCTGCCTTTTTGTGCGATCTTCTAATGTTCGTACATTCTCTTCGAGAGCTTCCATTTTCAGATCTTTTTCTTCCTCTTGAAATACTGTGAGGTCGATACTTGTTGGATCGTTTTGGGGGACTGTAATTGCTATCCTCTCAAGTTGAGCTTCACCAATGTGGATGAGATTGCTCTGTACATTTCCCAAGCGCAGTGCCCTCTGCATGTCCTCACCTAAACAAATGCCATTCTGTTCGGGGGGCACACACAAAGATGACAGATGTGGAAGTTCGATCCTGCAGGCATCTTCTTCCGAAAGACGTATGACGTTCTCATCCCTATGCTTTTGATGCTTATGAGTAAACATGATTATTATGCACATAATCTAGCAGATTGCTGCACTGCTGTCGAAGTTTCCCTCGCTATCGTTCGTCGAATAGATCGGCGAGAGGTATATCAAACCCTGTTGCCAGTTTTTCCAGTGTGCTTAGGCGAACGTCGCGGGGCTTGCTACTCTCATGCTCCTGGTAATATTTGTACTTTATCCGACATTGAGAGGCAGCTTCCTGCTGTGTCCAACCACGTTCCTGCCGTAACCTCTTGAGTGTCACTGATAGTTTTTTTGATGCTTTGCTTGCCATCCAAGCAATTGTCGCGCTTGACAATTGATGTTTACACCCCGAAGTTTCGGGGTATAGTATGAATGCCATTGGTTATTTCCATAATCTCATGCGTACTACCTCCCTTATCATCGGAACGCTCGCTTTGATGCTGGTGATATTCCCTCTCAACGATGCCAAAGCAATATTAATTCCAAAAAGTAATACGACATCACCTAGTTTTCGAAGCTACACGAACACTCCACATTTTGATCTGGACTCTTATAAGCTACAAAGAAGTATTGATCGAGAGTCTTACCAGTTACAAAGAAGCATTGATGGTGTTAGCAGGCAATTAAACAATTTAAACGATCAATTGCGACGGGAGCGTGGATATGACTCTTTTCAACGACTCCGAGATGCAAGAAGTCAGTCACTAGCTCAAATGAAAGCGATGGGATTAGATGCATTTAACGCAGACAATGAGGGACATATACTCATAGGAGAAGAAATAGTGGAGTGCCCATCTAACTCACATGTAGTTTCCACTTTTTGTGTATGTGATGAAGGTTATATTCACAGTTTAATTGGAAAAATCAAACTTGATTCTCCGACTCCGTGCATTAGTAAATCCTATTTCACACCCCAGCCACAAAAATCACAGTCAACATGCCCCGAGAATTCGCAAATTTCTGATGATGAGGAATGGTGTATATGTAATTTAGGTTTTACTGGTAACACTGGGGCTGAAGGTTCATTTTCTTGTGTAAGAACAAATGAGCCTCCAGGCAGTGAGTGCCCCGACCATCCTATCCCTGATGAATATCCTAAAATGCAACAAAAATGCAGGGGGATTAGTCCATCATTCGATGAATGGAATTGTGTTCCTACTCCAGAACCCAATGATCTTTGTGATTGCAAAGAGGGTTACGTAGCCAATGACGGGTATTGCGAAAAAGAAGGACAGGCCTCGGTTGAAACGAGATTGCCACGTGATGTACCTTCTAATTCTTGGTACGGAGAAGCATTACACTCACTCCTCGCAGAGGAAGCATTAGAGGATGATGAGGAGTTTAGGCCACAAGATAAGGCGACACGTGGAGAGTTTGTTCACTTACTTGTTACGATGAATCAGGGGTCTCAGATTGCAACCGCTGAAGTGAATGGGTTTTCTATATTTGATGATGTTCCTGAGCATTACCAATCTACTTTTAATGTTGCTGCATATAGTGGTTGGGTAAAAGGAGAAGGAAATTGTGTGTGGACACAACGTCCTTGTTTGGCAAAGCCAAATGATCCTATTAACCGTGCTGAAGCAGTATCTTTAATTGTAAGAGCTTTAAAACTGAATTCGAATAAAATGAAGGAATGGGAAGAGATGAGTGCACCCCTTTTTAGAGATGTGCCACACGATGCGTGGTTCACAGAAACAATTCAAATTGCAGCAGATAACTGCATCCTTCAAGGTAATTCTGCTGGATGGGTTTACCCAAGCGATAATCTAAATCGTGCAGAAATGGCAGTAATGATTCATCGTGCTAGCCAAAATCTGACGTATCCCAACTGCGAATAGCCCTACTGTCCTTGTTGCTGAATCACCGCCAGATGCGCTTCGGAGTCTTCCCATGAAAAGCTAGGCTCCTGCTCTTGTTGCTTTATGAGTTCGACAATAGAATTGACCTCCACCTGCTGCTCGAATCTCGGTGAAAACTCTTCCTTCCGCTTCCGTTCCAAGTAACTCAGAGCCAATCTGCCATCGTCCTCCATCTTCTCAATAACAATCCTCCGCGCCTTTGCCGTAGCAAACTGCCGTGCACGCTCCATTTCGTCCGAAAACCTCTGATCCGTCTTCGCTTTCCGGTAGTAGGTGTCCTTCGAGATTCCCGCATAGGTACAGGCTTCTTCGACTGTCATATCGAGCTCGAATGCCGTTGTGAGTTTTGCGAGTACGGTAGGAGTGATTGCCGGTGGGCGGCCGCCTTTGTTCTTGGGCATAAGTTGAGTATATATTAAGGAATCCTAAGGAAATGAACTCTTCTTCTACATTGCACAAACTAAAGAAACGAAGGCATACTTCATATATGAGATTACTTGCTTTGATATGCATCACCGTCTTTCTGGCAGGGTGTTCTGGTGCAGACAGTACAGAATATTTCCATGGATACCCATGTACTGAGGACTGTAGCGGGCACGAGGCTGGCTACGAGTGGGCGGAGGAAAATGACATTGATGATACGTATGACTGTGATAGCAATTCCAGTTCATTTACCGAAGGGTGTGAAGCTTATGTCGAAGAGAATTATTGATGCTGCGACAGAAATCTGAAAAATCTGCAAAATATTTTTTTGAAAATCCCTTTTCCGCGAACGCACTTTACCCTCCCATATCAGATCCGCCCGGGGTACACCGAGAAACGCGTCACGGTGATTTGCGCGGGGTCGCAGATTAACAATCCTTTTTTCTTCACCAGTCTACATGGTGCGCATTGGTCTATTTATAGCGAAGAACAATGCAACTGCGGAATACTGTGGATTATGCCGTGACTTGTGCCACGGTTCTCATGCCCCAATAGAATCAAAGGAGGGACAGAGGGAATCAGCCTTGCGAAGAAGAATGCCTTATCTCTTGTGAGAGGAGTGTTCTTTGATGAGCGACCTGAGAAGACGCACGACTCCTATCCAAGCCAGCAACAATCCAAAGAACACATAGATACGTATGAATTTCGGTCTGACTCTGATGTCTGTATCCTCGATAAACAATTCAGCTTCATAGACAGATGGGTCCTGTGCAGATGAGACGATGTACTTTTTCTGTTTGAGATACTCGAAAAGCTCAATATCAATCCGATCTTGGAATACATCTCGAATCAGTTTCAACTGCCCTTGAGCCCAAGAGGGTATTTCTTCGCATCCCCCTTCTTCAACTTCAAATCCTCGTCTCGACTCCGCTTCAATTCTGATCTCTCTTGGTACCTTCGTATGTTCCTCTAGGATAATCTGCTCAACATCCCCTTCAACATTTCTTCCGTTATCCATGGAGGTTTGCTGATAAAAACAAACCTCGTATTGCAAAAGTGCATTCAGTGGACCAATTACATCACCAAAATTGCCGTACAGCAGTTCGTCTGTATCAATGTACTTTCCAGTGATACAGTCCTGACCGTTTTCGTATTCTCGCAGAACTGAGGCAATATTGCTGTAGTGCTGAGAAGGCGTTGCATAAAATTGTCCTCCGCATCTGTGATCGACTATTTGTCTCATGCCGACGTTCCATGGGACGAAAACGAGTTGGAAAAGTAGTGGCGGCACCACGTACATGCAGAAAGCCAGTGCAGTACTCTTTGTTTTTGCTGAACACATGCAACAATCTTACCTCAAACAGCGAAATTCTTGCCAAGAATCACATATTTGCATCACACTGCAACCGGCTCCTCGGTTCTAAGTTCCTCCAGTACGGAGAGCCATTACAAACAATTGACTAAATTTAATTAAATTGTTAAAATCAATATTAAGTTTCTAGGTCTTTCAGTCTCTTTTGGAGGACATTTTAGTGTTCACAAGTGAACAAGAGTTCGATGAAGCCGTGCGGGAGTGCGTCGAGGCAGCTGGCTTCCAGCAAGTCAGCATCGTCAGGAAAATGGGCATCCCTGACCACCTCCTCGCACTTCTGGCAGACGAGTTCGATGAGGACGAAGGCAAGGACGCGCCAAAGAAGTACCAGGCCTCGTGCCCGTACTACATGATCACGACGCAAGTCGGCACATTCGGGATCGCATGGATCGGACCGGAATGTCCGGTTCTGGATCTGAAAGGCATCGAGAAGTCCCTGGACTCTCTCGGCGAATCACTTACCGACTACGTGTACTCGTGCAAGCCCGAAATACTTCAAGCTCTCAGACTCGCTCTAAGCTGAGACCGGCCAAAGAACTGTCATGTCCCCACGATCACTCGATCGTGGGGACAGTTTTTTACTGCCTGAAATGGCAATCGCACGGAGCCAATTCTTAGATTCATTGCACAGTACTATCCCTGCAAATGGATTTTTTAGCATGTAGAAGAGCTTTTTGCTAAAATCTACTTGCTTGCGTATCCTTTCACGGCTCTATGCAGATCAGAAACATCGCCATTATCGC
>PFDR01000058.1 GCA_002772545.1 Candidatus Peregrinibacteria bacterium CG10_big_fil_rev_8_21_14_0_10_49_10
ACATTTCACGCATCGCTTCTGCCCAACGTGATGTTGAGTCCGCCATGAGAGCTACGTCGTATCCCATGTCACGGTAGTATTCTGCAATAGTAATACCTGTGTACACACTCGCTTCACGAGCAGCCACTGGCATGTTTGATGTGTTTGCGATCATGATTGTTCTCTTCATGAGTGGCTCTCCTGATGCAGGGTCTTTTAGGTGAGGGAACTCTGTTAGAACTTCTGTCATCTCGTTTCCACGCTCTCCACAACCAATGTACACAATAACCTGTGCGTTACAGTATTTCGCAAGTGATTGCTGTGTCACAGTTTTTCCAGCTCCGAAAGGACCAGGGATAGCTCCTGCACCTCCCCGAGCAACTGGGAACAATGTGTCGAGCACACGCATTCCTGTTACAAGTGGTTCGTTTGGCATCAATTTTCCTTTTGTTGGACGTGGGATACGAATAGGCCACTTCTGAAGCATCGCAATTTCCTCTTTTCCGTTTGCCGTTTTAATGACGGCGATTACTTCTTCGATAGTGAAGTTTCCAGATTTGATCTCTGTAATTTCTCCTGAAACATGTGGTGGAACCATTACTTTGTGTTCGATAAGTGTTGTTTCTGGAACTGTTCCAAGAACGTCACCACCAGTGACTGTGTCTCCTACTTTTGCCACAGCTGTGAAATCCCACTTTGCACTTCGGCTAAGCCCTGGCACTTCGATACCACGTGTAATAAATGGGCTACCAGCTTCTTTCTCAATGAGCTCGAGTGGTCGCTGAATTCCATCGTAGATAGATGTAAGAAGCCCTGGAGCAAGCTCTACAGAAAGAGTAAGACCAGTAAGTTCTACAGGTTCACCAGGTCCGATACCTGATGTTTCTTCGTAAACCTGGATAGAAGCTTCTTCTCCGTGAAGTTCGATTACTTCACCGATAAGCTTTTCTTTCGAGACTTTTACAACCTCGTACATTTTTGCGTTACCCATACCGTTGGCAACAACCAGCGGACCGGCAACTTTGATAATGGTGGCGTCTTTAGACATAGGAGAAATAGGAAAATTGAAAATTATTGTAAGATATCAGATCCCACTGCACGTTCTACAATGCGGCGCAATCTTTGCATACCGTAGCCTGTAGATCCTTGGTGGGATGGAAGAGGAATAATAGCTGGTAAGGCCCCCTTGGCGAGTTTCTTTTCGTCATCTGGAGAAATTCCGCCGGCGAGGTCTTCCGTAATAAAGATAATTGCATATGCGTTGTACTCTTTCCCATTTTCATCGGCCTGTGTTTCTTTCTTGAGACGAAGTAGCTCTTCCACTGCCTGTGCTTCGGATTCTACTGGAACAATGTCCACCCCAAGAAGAGCGAATCCTGCAACTGCATCACGTGCGCCGACAATAGCTGTCTTGTATTTCATTAGAGAACGTAGTGGGAAGCAGAAATAAATGGAGGAAGCATCTGCTTGATTGCTTGTGGTTCGAGTGCTGCTCTTTTGCCAATGATGAGCGCACGGAGAAGTGTTAGCTGTGATTGCGCAAGTGCTGCAAATGCAAAGACAGGTTCGATGCTAAGTGGAATATTCCACATATGTGCAATGTCTGAAGCAGTTACTTCAGAGAGAGCACGCTCGAATGCATTTGGATCATCTGCAGTTTTTCGTATTGCTTGACCAAGAGAGTATGGAAGGTTTGATCCTTCGATTGCCTTCACAATACCTTCGAGGTTTCCAGCAAGTTTCTTTAGGTCGAGTGTGCCACCTTTAATGAATACAGAAAGGTCTGCATCTTCTTCCTTGAGGCGAAGCGCGATACGAATATTCGCCATATCAATTCTGTGTACGACATACTGCATGATGGCAGTGCTCTTACTTTTCTTTGCAAGGGCAAGATGAATGTTCGTGACGTACTGAGCTGCAAGGTTGTCGATGATCTCTGGAGTAAGCATGTCTTGCTTCTTCGTCTCTCTCACGAAGG
>PFDR01000016.1 GCA_002772545.1 Candidatus Peregrinibacteria bacterium CG10_big_fil_rev_8_21_14_0_10_49_10
GAGCAGAAACATCTATACCGATGCTTCGTGCCGTGAGTACGGCCCATGCGAAATAGAATCCCCAACCACCTATAGTGAAGAGGAGTGCGAATGTACTCATATCTCGGTGCTGTTGGATATACCGCATTGTCACTTGCAAGATTTTTCGTACTCTCGGTGGAGCGTGCAAACAGAGCACGAGACAGAGCATGCCAAGAAGAGTACTTGTAAACAGCATGTGCCATACGTACCCAAACAAGATCATGATGCTTATAAGAAAGAGGAGTGCAATAACGATGATGTCTGCCATGCGGTCTATAAGTACCAGAATGATTCCTTTAGCAGGAGATACTCCTGCGGATTGTAGGTATGCGACTTTTCCGAATTCTCCGATTTTTGCCGGAGTAATGATCGAAAGAAAAATGCCGATGTTGTAGAGTACCCAGGATTGGCGGAGGGAGGTTTTTGTTCCTGTTTGTGAAACGAGAATGTGCCATCGGAGGGTTTTGCATATGTAGATGCCAAACTGGAGGAAGAACGCTGAGAGAAACACGGGCATGCGCACGCTGTGGAGCGCTGCAAGGAGTTCTGTGTGTTCTATACGTGCGATAATCCAGAAAAATATGCCGACGCCAATAAGTTGCAGGTAGGGCATGTAGCGGTGTTTTTTCCGATTAGACATGTTTTTCTGCGGCAACGATCAGTGCGTGTCCCTTCTGCGTAAGCGGGATACACAGTTTATCTTCGAGACGACCGAGAGGAACAGCCACGTTGAGTGCTGCCTTTAAGCACCTGAACGGAAGTGTGCGTTGTTCCTCAAGAATGTCACTTTGCGCTTTGAAGGATCGTCTTTTTGCCATGAAACCGATTTTGGTGAGTTGCATCATTAACTCTGAAAAGAGGAACATATGCAGGGAACTTTGTACATTTGTAAAACCGGATTGTTCCAGTTTTTCCTGCAACTCATGACGGTAATAACCGTCGCGCGCATGTCGCTCCCCGCCTTCATGATGTCCTAAGCGTTTTAAGTATGTGCGAGTAAAAAACCCTTCATATGCTGGAGTGGAAATGACGACTCTTCCACCGGGTTTGAGAACGCGATAAATTTCCTGTAGCGCTGTTCTATCGTCTTCTACATGTTCAATGACTTCACAAAAGAGGGCTTTGTCAAAATGGTTATCTGGGTAGGGAATGGATATGCAGCTGCCAACTTTTGCATGCGGTGTGATATGCTTTTGTACGTACTCTACAGATTCCTGGCTTGTGTCGATGCCGTGGAGTTCTGCTCCTACGTTCTGGAGTTTTGAGAGCATGTACCCGAGTCCACAACCGATATCGAGGCAACGTTCTTCGGTTTTGAGGTCGAGATATATACGAATGGGCTCTTCGCGCATGCGGACGTTGATATTTGCTGCAAGTGGGTGATATGCAGTTGCTGCAGGCATGCAGCAAGTGTAGCACGAAATGAATTCTGCTACTCTTTGGCATATGTGTCATCTCCGGATCCCTTTTTGGGCAGAGTTTTTGCTACTGACACTCCTTTGTGTGTTTTTGGTTGCTTTTTGGACGCTACCGGCATTTCTCATGGGGTCTTCTTTTGAAATATTTCACCACTTGGAAGCAAGAACACTTGCTGCATCCGGCATGTTTAGTTTTCGCGATGAGTTGGGGCGTTTTCTTGCGCCATCTTTGGTGAAAGAGCTGGGAGTGGTAAGTGCGAGCCATGGGAGATTAAGCGCGATGATCTTTGCGTGGATTTCTCAGTGGGTTCCTTGGGAGAACCTTCTTGGGTGGGCGTATGTTGGTGCGATCTCTTTTAGCTTATGTCTTCTTCCCTGGTGGATACTTGTCCGGAAACTGTTTGGATCATCAGTTG
>PFDR01000012.1 GCA_002772545.1 Candidatus Peregrinibacteria bacterium CG10_big_fil_rev_8_21_14_0_10_49_10
TACGAGGCGAGTGATCTGTGTTTCAGCCTGCAAAAATGTCCACTTTACCGAAATCTTGAATAGAAAATCCAACTTGAAAAAAGAGGTCACCTAGCAAAAAAACAGGCAACCCCACAACACCCGACCAGTCTCCTTCCAGTTTTTCTATCATGAGCTGGCCTTTGCCATCTATTTGAAACGATCCCGAACGATCCTTCCACTCACCCGTAGAAATCCACCACTCTATCTGCTCATCTGCAAGCGTTGTAAAGTGCACAGTGGATGAAGAAATACCTTCAAAGGATTCCCCCTCCGGACTCAGCAGACAGAGAGTGGAATGTACCGTGGATGCGGATGCGCTCTGCAGTCGAAGCATTCGTCTGGCATCTTCGGCATCCACAGGCTTTTCCAGGAGTGTACCGGAAGAGGAAACCACCAAGGTATCGCAGCCGAGAACCCATGCATCCGGATGACGGACTCGCACATCTTCTGCTTTCATTCTTGCAAGTACCGTTGCCCGGCATACAGGATCTGTTTCCGTACACAGGGACTCCTCTGCCGCACTGGGGCAAACGGTAAATGCCAAGCCAAGTCCCTCCAGGAGGGTTTTACGCTGCGGGCTTGCCGATGCAAGAATCAATGTTGACATAGAATGTGCAGAAATACACTCAGAGAAAAGCTGCAGACCTCTTCTTTAAAGAGATACTGCATTATCAGGTATCCAACATCAATGATCAATTTTGTTGGATGTTCAAACACACAGGAAAGTCTTACCTGTTGAGTCCCCCCTGAAACCGCATGGGAACAGCCACTCCGCTCCGCCTGCCCTTGGAACCCGAAATAGCTTCATCCAGCATTTGCAAACGCAGCTTCAGTGATGTGGGAGGTACAGCATGTTCACTGTGCAGCTTCACGTTGTCATTTGTGATTCCCACAGGAGCTTCCTGCAATTTGTCTCCTACGATGGAAATACAGAGAGAATATAAGTATGCCCCCAAGGCAGAACTGCAATACCTCGCACGTGTATTGGTGCGCAGGAGTTCCCGCTCCGCAGTGGTAAGCTCCCTATCCACTGAAACCGTAGCAGCTGGTGCAGCGGAACGTACTGCCTGTTTGACCGGCACACTGGTCTGCACGGCAGTCAAACCGGGATCTTCAAATCCAAAGGAATCGGGATCGTTAATATCGGGACAGACAATATCTTCTCCGGTGCGGAGACGGTCCCTGCAGCGCTCTACGGCACGAACGTATGCACGATTTTTTGCGCGCACAGTGGTCTGATACGCCTTCACGCTCTCACGAATGTCTTCCGCCTGTACGTTATCCTTTGTCATGTCCTGCGAATGATAAATGGCATACTCTCCTTCGCTTCGGACAATTTGCCCCTGGAGCAGACGCTGTGTAGCAACAGGTACGGTCATAACACCCAGAAGGGCAACCATGATAGCGCGTACTGACTGTCTGTGTTTCATAGGTGGACTGGAATTTTCCCTCTATTGTACCAAATTCTGCAGTTTATCGCAATCCTACCGCTTTTCGGACCCGTTCCATGGTCTTGTGGGCGATTTCCCGGGCATAGGCAGATCCCTCCTCTATGACGGCAATCACTTCTGCATCCTTAAGTGCTTCGCGCTTTTTGCGCATGGAACCAAAGTAGTCCATACAATCCTCAAAGAAATTCTTCTTGGCATCACCGTACCCCAGTCCGCCGGCCTTGTACGTCTCCGCCAGTTCCTTCTTGCCCGCATCATCCAGAAGCAACGCATGCAACTGGTAGACAATGCAGGTTTTGGGATTTTTCGGTTCATCGACTCCTTTACTGTCGGTCACTATGCCCATAATGGCCTTTTTTATCACACTCTCCTCGGCGAACATGGGAATGACGTTCCCGTAACTCTTGCTCATCTTCTGACCGTCCGTACCGGGAATCACAGCTACTTCAGGTACCACCCGTGCTTCCGGAATCGTGAGGAGACCATCTCCGTAACGATTATTGAACTTCTGTGCTATATCCCTCGCAATTTCGATGTGCTGAATCTGATCTTTACCGACCGGAACAGTATCAGCACCGTAGAGGAGAATATCCGCTGCCTGAAGAACGGGATAGGCAAAGAGACCTACGTTTGCCTCCAACCCGCGTTTCACCTTGTCCTTATACGAAACCGCCCTCTCGAGTAAACCCATGGGAGTCACACACGAAAGAATCCACATAAGCTCTGTATGTTCCGGCACATAGGACTGGAAGAACAGTGTTCCCTTGGAAGGATCAAATCCACAGGCTAAAAAGTCCTTACTGAGTTCCTGCCGGTACTTGCGCAGGTCATCGGGGCTTTGCACAGTCGTCAGTGCATGCAGATCCACCATCATCAGCAGGTTCTCTTCTTCGCCGAGTAGGTCTATGTTCTGTTTAAAGTAACCAAAATAGTTGCCTATGTGCGGCGTGCCCGACGGCTGAATTCCTGTAAGGATGCGCATACACAAAGAGTACAGAAGTACGGTGCAAAATGCACCTGCGAGAATGCCGGAAATAAAATTGCACACTGCTCATACCGGGAGCATGCTCTGTATACGGCTCTCACTCCTGAGGGCCACATACCGAGGCGGAGGGAGTGAATCTGTTTTCCGCAGACCCACTTTACTCCCTACTTCTTGTTTCATTCTCGCTTCTTCTTCTCCGCTATTGTACCTGAAGGAGCAAAAGCACCTTGAAAGGTGCAAACAGGAAGAACCGCCTTGGTTTTTTGAAACTAAAACATTGCCAGCCTTTTTCATGAGGTGGATGATGTATCTGGTCTCCCTTGGAGAACCTGCAAACCGAGGCGGAGGAGGTAACGCACGTTCGTCCCACGTGTGTGCCTCCGTTTCTCCCACCCAACAGAGTCATGTTACTGTTATCTATCCCGCGAACATGACTCCGTGCATCACACATGATGCACCCAAAAGAACCGCCTCGGTTCTTTTTGTGTAGGAAAAATTGCAGAAAAACCATTGCGGAACCGCAACGATCACCGCAGTATATGACTACTTTCTACCCTAACAGGCGGAGAGGACGACCGAGGTGGAACGGGCTGCACACGATGAGGGTAGGGCACACGGTGAGCAGCAGCCCAGAGGTCTTAGTAGAGTCAACCAGGTTCTACAACCGGAGACCCCCACCTCGGTCTCATTTAAAAACAAGCCTTCTTCCTTGTAAAAAAAAGAATGAGCGAAGATAATGACCTCATTCTGCTTTGCAGAACCAAACCCGGGGTGAGGGACGAGGCTACACGCACTGCCGCCCGAAACGTAGCCTCCAGCCTGTGTCGCAATGGACCGATGTTCATTCACGGATGATGCATGACACCGTCTCCATTGCAAAACACCTCCTGGCACACAGGGAGACCTCACCCCGGGCTCCTTTTATAAAGACCGTAGCACACGCAGTAGATCTGCAAAGGGCTTAGGCAGAGGCGCTTCTACCGCAATGACTTCACCCGTTTTGGGGTGGGGCAACTCCACACGCTTTGCATGTAGAAAGAATTTGCGAAACCCAAGTTCTTTGGTAAACAACCGGTTAAACTTCATATGTCCGTACTTGTCATCCAGAGCAAGAGGATGACCAATCTCCGCAAGATGCTTGCGAATTTGGTGATGTCGTCCTGTTTCTATTTCCACATCCAGAAAACTGGAATTCGCAAAGCGTTCCAGCACGGTATAGTGCGAAACGGCTTCCACTGTCCCCTTTCCGTTCCGCGCGGGAAGCGGCGTTGCAATGGTGCCTTTTGGGCGTGGCATACGTCCCATGACCAGCGTGCTGTAGATTTTTTTCCACCCGGCAAAATCCGACGCACGTACCTGTTCGTACGCCTCCTTCGTACGGGCAAAGAGCACAACACCCGACGTTTCAAAGTCCAGACGATGCAACGCCCGCAAGCCGGGATAGTCCTTTTTTAAAAAATCCAGCAGCGGCAGTTTTTCGACCGTGCCACTCCCTTTTACCACCAACTCTCCGCTGCGTTTATCTACGGCGAGAAGATGTGGGTCCTCATAAAGGATGCGGCTTGGGGAGATGGGCATACGGGGAGTATATCTTATTACCGATGATGGATTTAGGCTCGACCTGCACTACCGCTCAACAAAGCTAGCATTTGCACTTTAGCTACACATGCAGAGTCAGACATGCGAGCAAGCACATCTTTCTGTTGATCCAAAGGCAAATTGGCAACTAACTGAAGCATCTGAGCAGAATTACGGTCATTTTCTGCCTCACGACTAGTTCCTATTGCCATATTTTGTTCATGCACCAACTCATTTTTTTGGCTCATCGCTTGGGTTTGATCCTGTTGTAGGGAAAGACGCATAAATAAGGGGGGTATAGTTGAATATTTATAACAAATTTATTATATTTTGTCAAATACTCTACTGAAGAAATGATGGCACCTCCCTTTTTAGAGGTCAACAAAATTGATATGCATTAGACGCAAAGAATGGTGAACAGAACGGAGAATGCCCTTCTACTCGAACCGAAGAAAATGGCTTTCCGTGGCTTGCCATGAGCGAGACCCCGCAGGGTCGAGTCGAATGGTGGACGATACTGGATTCGAACCAGTGACCTTACGGATGTGAACCGTACGCTCTAACCAGCTGAGCTAATCGTCCGAGTGATTTTCGCCCAGAAGTGTAGAACGGCTACAGAAGTGCAGCAATAATTCTTTGCAGAACTCTCTTGTAATCGGCTTAAATAAGCCAAATATAAGCTCTTAGACCCTTGATTTTCTCAGGTACTTCCCGTATAAGACGCCCTTCATTCCAGTCGGAATGAAGATGCTTGGTCCTTCACAACATATCTCCAAATACAGCAGAGGATCTGATGGCTGACAGTTTTTGTCCATCACCAGATCCTCTGTGTTAGAGGTGCAAACGAAGATATTTTTTACAATCCTATAGGGGGAAAGATTCATGACATTTATCTCTTTCGCAGCGGTGGCTCTCGGAGTCATTATTGTAACTTCGCTATTCGTTTCCGATCTTCGGGCCAAAATTGCGGTTTTTCTGGGAACCTTGGGACTGACCTACTGCGGACTTCACCTGTTTGGTGGACACATAGGCCACGAAGTTCTGCATGAAGTTTTCATGGTAGATTATGTACAGTTCATTCCCATACCCGTGAGTACTGTACTCATTGCAGCACTTGGTCTTTTTGCAGTCAATCCGTCAAAAGAAACAAAACTTGGATGGTTTCTATGGTTTATCTGCCCTATTGCAGGGAATTTCGGAACCACATGGGCACTGGTGCCGGTGGGACTCTCACTCATGCCAACACTCAAAAGGTTGTACCCGGATAGATGGTTAATGATCCTGATTACTGTTTGTGCATTCAGTATGAACTTTATGGCACTCGGGACGCTGGCGGCCGATCCGCCTCAAGCGTACTGGGCTGTAAAAGTCTCAGAATCAGGAAGTCCACTGGGTTTCTTCTTCCCGGTAACTCAGTTTTGGCTCTACATGTCGTTTACCATGGCCCTCTATGCCTGCGTCCTGAAAAGATTAGGTGTGGAGTTCGGTGGTTTTACCGACCTCATAGACCTACTCAGGAGTGTACATGTTGGAAAAGCACTGTTTGGTACCGCTATAGCAGCAACAGTGGGGCTCAGCATAACCTTTCTGCAGGGCTATATGGTTACGTGGGTCCTTGGTACTACCTGTGTAGTTGTAGGAATCTGTGGATTCGTGTTCTTTGGACATGAAGAACAGCATCGTACAATTCACTGGTCATTGGAAACAGCAACCATCTTTCTGGCATTCTTTTCTGTTGTCGCACTCGCCCACCGTGGGTTGCACGATATTCAGATAGGAAATCAGGGGATGGTTGGAGCCGTCATCGCCTTAACATTGGGAGCAGATAACGCAGCAGCTTTTGCGGCTGCGTATCCGCAATTCGCAGCGTTAGGTCGTATGTATCTTGTCTGGTTCAACTTGTTTCCTGCAGTGACTTTCGGAGGCCTCTCGCCTCTGGGAAATGGCCCACAGATCGCTCTGTTCCTTGTCATCTTAGTGTCCATGAATGAAGTAACCTCGAAACAAGTCTTTGTAACGTGGTTTCGGGAAGCGTGCGTCTTCGCACCGTATCTCCTTTTTTGGGCAATTGGAATAAGTACGGTAATCGAATGGGGACAGACACCAACAGTTGCTGTACAAATTCTGATAGGAATGCTGGGACTTCTCTCTGCATCCGAGTCCATGGATCTGCAAGGAAAATACCGGAAGCTGATGGAAAGCAATGAAGGAAACTAAAGCACCTCAATGGAGATTTGGAAGGATCTTCAGCCGCAGCATCAAAAGATGCTGCGGTTTTTTATTTTTTCGCAAATTCCGGGTCCACCGAAAGCCGACTTTCCTCCGGCAATATTTGCCCCTGGTACTTGCTGTGGGGCTTTTTGTAGTACGGTTGCTCTGCGGCACTGGTCATTTTTTCAAACGCAATCTGACAAATACGCATACCCGGGTACAGCGCTATGGGCATACGGTTGAGGTTACTTATTTCCAGGGTAATGGTGCCTTCGAAACCGGGATCCACAAACCCTGCAGTGGAGTGAATGATGATGCCAAGACGACCAAGGCTGCTCCGGCCTTCCACACGTACCACCAGATCATCGGGTACTTTAATTTTCTCCTGTGTAACACCCAGCACAAACTCTCCGGGCTGCACTATAAAGGGATCATCGTCTTCTACCGTGAGCGTACGCATGTTATTGGCAAAGGTTTCGGGTTTCTTGGGATCCAGAATAGAAAACTTGCTGTGCTCGTAGAGCTTAAAGGTATTGCCCAGTCGTAAATCCATACTACTGGCGTGAATGTGAGCGAATAGATCTGCCTCGTACGGCGAGGTAATGTGCACATAACCGTCTTCTATGGCCTTTTTAATGTCACGGTCGGAGAGAATCATCTGCGTAAAAGGAAAAGAAATTACCAGAGTGCTAGAGTAGCATAGATCTCAAAAAAACAACTGTGAATTTACACTCGGAGAAGACTACTGCAGTAGAATACTCTGGCATGTCTACAGTGGAAACATCAATGATGGAACAGGCAGAGCTACAGGAGGAAGGAATGGACCTTAGCGCAAAGCGCCAGAGTATACGAATGCAATGTCTGGAACTCCTTTCCCAAGGAGTAGAGCATCAGTACATTACTGAAGAAGAATATAAAACATTCATGGCGAACATGTCAGAAGCCGCTTTGGAAGCAGGTGGCGCAATTTCTGAGGCAGATAAAACAAAATGGATGCACAGTTGGCCGGAGTGGACAAAGCACTTTGTGGAGGAAGCAAAACAGATGAGTCAGCATTTCCTCGCAGATGTACAAATGGCAGAAGAGCAGGAATGGATTTCGCAGGATAGTGCAAAACGTTGGAGAGAAAGGCTCCATACACGCTCTAGTGATTGGCAGTCTACAAAAGCATTTTTGCTGGAGTTTAATAAATCTTATCTTAAAAACTGGAAGGAATTGCACACAAAGAAACAGTCTCTTATGAAGAAGGTGCAGAAACTAGGCGTAACTTCCAAACAGGTTCCGGAGCTCGCAGACATAGAAAAGAAAGACTTCAACGACCGTCATTACAGCGATAGGCTGAATACCATTGCTATCGCTTCAGCCGCACTTGCCGTATTTGAAAGTGGAACTGCAAAGAATGGAGTACTCTTTAAAAAGGCTCAGGCGAAGCTAGAAGCCACTGCAAGTTCGGGTGCCATGAGCAAACAGAAAATAGGTAAGTGGCTCGAGAGTCTCTTTCACAAAAACCGCACTCCTGCTGAAATTGAAAAGATTCTCACTGGAACACTGGAACAATACATAGGAGCATGGACAAAAGTACGGTACCGCTTTGACCTTGCAGGAGACCAGATGAAGAAACACGGCATTCCTCAGGGGTTTGATCTGCTCTCACCCGGGAAATTTCTGGAACTTGATTTTCCGCAGCGTGAGAGTTACGTGGAAGAGGCAGAACGTGCAATGCAAACCAGTCTCAAGGGGCCAAGTGACAAACCTATCGACCAACTCAAGCTCCGCATTCGCCATGAATTGCAGGTAAAGGACTGGGAGGGAGCGGAAGAATTGATGGCAGAAGCCTGGACCATCGCGGAAGAAAACGACAGGCAGGAACTCCGCTCCATGGAAACCTACCTGAAACAGTTCCGAAAAATTGATGAGGAAGAACGTGCACCGGGAGAATCGGTGCAGCAGACCTTGGCTTCTCTGCGTGAAACGCTCTCGGAGGTGCCGGGCTCCGTACAGGTGCTGTATATGGAAGCCATGCAGCGCGGGTACGACACGCTCTCTGCTCTCACCTCGCAAATGTATAACCTTGTGTGGTGCCACCGGAACGGCTACTTAGACGGCCACAAGGAGGAAGTGCTCTACAACGCATCATTCAGGGAAACGGAAGAAATTGTAGAGAAGGGTCATAGGCAACGCGGTCTGGAGAATATCAATCTGGACTCGGTGGATGCCGAGAACAAATCGGATGCCATGCGACCCTATAACAGAACATGGGCACCCACGCTCTACCATATGAACAGTGCAAACGGCAGTTCCCGTGCCCGGTACTTAGAAGAACTACGGGGTAAAAATGCCGCCCGGGACTACTGGTCCACTCTCAGACTTACAAATATCTCCTACGAAAAACAGGCATACCTCGTTTCCACTGTGCATCACAGACTGAAGAGCGGCATGCGAAAGTTACGTGACGCCGGTGTGGGTTTCTCCCTTTTTGGCAACAGCAGCAGGGGGTCCCAAACACATTCCGGGGGCCTTCGGCTTGCCGCATAGGAAAGAATGTTTACAATGTGCACCTATGAAAAAATCCTCACTACTCCTCTGTTGTACGGCACTTCTTCTTACAGCCTGTGGTACGGGTATGCGCAAACAGGCAACGCTGGAGGAGCGCATGGCAAATCCCCTCTTTGCAGAACGGTATGCCGAAGAAATGGTAGACCGCATGGTAGAGTACGCCATTCGTAAAGATCCCCTTCTGGAAGATACAAAAAAAGCTGCACTCATAGAGGATGCACGAAAGGAATGGCTGGAAAAAGCACGAGTTGCAAGAAAAGAGCAGAACAAAGGGATACATGGTCTCCTCATCAGTATCAACGAAGATGTAAAAGGAGAAATTCTGTATGTAGGAAACACTCTCTATACAGATACCGTCTTTGATACGGCACCCGGCCCAAATCTGCACTTCTACGTCACGACGGTGCCGGATCCCCGGGATGTGGAATTTCCGGATGAAACAGCCGTGGATATTGGAAAGCTGGATTCCGCCTATGGAGCACAGGCATATGCCGTACCGACAGTGGATGATGCGTTGCAATACCAGACAGCCGTACTGTGGGATAACGACATAGGAAGGTTATACGGATTCGCCCAACTCACGAAGTAGTTTTAGTTGCTTGTTACTGGTTACTGGTTATTGGTTATTGGTATTGTGGAAGATACAGAGATTTTAGATTGCTGCTGAAAATAGTGTGTAAGACCTGATAGCAATTTTCCTGTTTGATCGCAAAGTTGTAATCCCTTTTCTGCTTCACTTCTACAAAGCAACCTTAAACGTATAGTTATCAAAAGTAGAGCTTTGACTTCACTGCATTCACCTCTGGCAATAATGAACTTATTCGCCTTATCCAGACAGGTATATCTTGAAAATCCCTCAGCAAGATTTGCAACCACACTCGTTACAGCCCTGCGTAACTGTTGGGACAATCCAAATTGCTCATTTTTTGGCAACTGTTTTACAAGCGCATACACCTCTTCAACAAGATCCATACCAAACTTCCAAGCATCTAAATCTTCAAAAGACTTCATAGAAAAATAAGTCTATTAAACTTTACATTTCTTTGCGAGCCTTCATGACTAACAACTA
>PFDR01000075.1 GCA_002772545.1 Candidatus Peregrinibacteria bacterium CG10_big_fil_rev_8_21_14_0_10_49_10
GTCGTCAAAAAACCTGCGCTCACGGTGAAGTCCACCAGAGATGGAGTGGCTTCGACGGGGGCAGGGGGTACATCAAGTCAGACAAATGTGACTTACACAACGCAGTATTCGATTGTTCAAAACACGCGTATCGCTACGACGCTTACCGCAGACCAGACTGACTCTGCCGGCGCTATATTTACCTCTTGGGATGGATGTGATCCAAATGGGACAAACAACACAGAAAGAACCTGCTTTGTCTCGGTAGAGACGGGCGCGAACGGGAAGACTGTCACGGCAAACTATATTACCCCTCTTGGGGGAGGAGATGTGCTGTTCGAGGGGCGCGAAGCAGGGACCAATAATGCATGGCAAACAGGTGTTCTGAATCAGATTTCTATACCAATCGGACATCAGCCGGAACTTCACTGGCAAGGAGCGAGATGTATATCCGCTGACGCTTCTTCAGATCCGGCAACCGCGTGGAGCGGTACGAAAGGGATAAATGGAGCGATACAGACTGAAACGGTTGCCACGACGTTCTCACGGGTCGGTCTCTATACCTTTAGGTTATCGTGTGTAAACGCGGTTAGCTCGTTCCCCAAACTCGTCGTGGTTAATTTCACGGCACCTGACCTCACGGCATCACTTTCTACCCCTGCGGGTACGAAGAACGGAAGTACGTATATTTCAGGGCAAAATGTAACGTTGTCAGGAACCATTACTAACGGTGGAACAGCTCCGACTCCAAACGGAGACTTCACGAATGTATACCAGTATTCAGTGAACGGTTCATCGTGGTTTAGCATGACCGCGTACCCGTTTGCTCCGGGGAATAGAACGTCACTTTCCAATGGTTTAACTCGCGCGCTTCCCACACATACGATTGCAGGTGGCGGTATGTCACCAGGGTCATGGAGTTTCCGTGTTTGTGCCGATCAAGACGCGTCTACGTCAGGGTACAGTCCTTCGCGCGGAACTATTCCAGAAGACAATAGTGCTCATGGCGCAGAGACGGAGGGTAGTAACTGTTCTTCTGCCCAGACGATTACGGTGTCAACCGCGCCGACCTTGACGGTACGCTCGACCAAAGACGGTGCTTTCATAAGCGGTCTTTCTGTTACGGGGACTCAAGCGGGTACGGGTGGCTCGACAGAGTATTCAGTAGTAAAAACGGATGGGGATATAAGCACCACGTTAACCGTTCTCGAGAATGCTCTCAATGCTCGATTTACCGGATGGACGTGCGTGGGCGGAACGGCAAACGGCCAAGCGTGTACCGTCTCGGTATCGGTGGGGCAAAATAAGATGGTAACGGCTAACTATGTAACCGACCCAGATTTGACCGCAACCGCACCTACGGTTTCGTGTTCCCAGGGAGTGACTGGTGATCCGAGTAAATGCTACGCCGGAACAACGATGACACTTAATAACGCAACCGTCACAAATGGTGGAACTCGCGCAACCCCTACCGGTATCTTTAAAAACTCGTATGAGTACAGTACAGACGGAGGGTCCAGTTGGTATGATTTCTCCGATACCGCCTTTACAGACCAGAGTGTTCTTGTGTCTGGAGCAACACGGGCCGTGCCCCCCTATAGCTGGGGGCAGGATGGGTCAATCGGTGCCAGTCCGCTAGTGTGGCAGTTTAGGGTATGTGCTGACCAAGCGGTTGACAGTACCCCAGGATATA
This sequence comes from Candidatus Peregrinibacteria bacterium CG10_big_fil_rev_8_21_14_0_10_49_10, assembly GCA_002772545.1. Taxonomy (GTDB): domain Bacteria; phylum Patescibacteriota; class Gracilibacteria; order Peribacterales; family Peribacteraceae; genus GWB1-54-5. The sequence continues at coordinate 1,673 of PFDR01000075.1, forward strand.
CGAGTGGCGCAGGGACTATTTCTGAATGGAATTCGGAAGGGACAGGGGAGACCAACAACTGCTCTCCTTCAACGAGTGGTAAGACGATTATTATTCGTCCCATACTTTCTGTCGACCTTAAGGTGAACGGTTCGGATGGTCCGATTGAACTTCCGGTAACTCCCGGACAATCCCCAACACTTTCATGGACGACCCAGTTCCCC
>PFDR01000040.1 GCA_002772545.1 Candidatus Peregrinibacteria bacterium CG10_big_fil_rev_8_21_14_0_10_49_10
TCATAGTGTGTTACGAAAAATCACAGCATATCTCAGCTCTACCAAGCGCAAAAGTCCTTATTTCAGCCTGCAAAAATGTCCACATGCCCTTAATGAAGCTAATCCAGCTAAGCACGCTAATAACGCTAGCTAAGCTCCTAGAACTCCACCTGGTGCTTTGCATCAAAGAGTTCTGCATCTTCCACGCTTTCTTCTTTACGCAGAGCTTCCAGGAGACCAACCGGCGTTTGGTTCTTTTTAGGGCGCACACCGTAGGTGAGTTCCATGCGGTCCGTTCGTGCATGTGCACTGAGTAACCGGAACGATTCGGCAAGATTGCCGAAGAGCGCTTCGTAACTTGCTACGTTCACCGCAGAACCCTTGGCATCTGTTTTGCACATAATACGCACAACGGTCTCATGCTTACTTGTCATGCCGAAGTCCAGCCAGGTAAGAAGCAGAATGACGAGGCATGTAACCGCTGTTGCAATACCCGCAAGTACGTACAGACCGGCACCCATAGCAAGGCCCATGGAAAGAACCATAAGGATGTAGGCCATATCTTTTGGATCTTTAATGGCCGTGCGGAAGCGAATGAGGGAGAACGCACCCAAAATACCTATGGCACGGGTCAGGCTCCCTGTGGAAATCATCATAACAACAGAGCCGAGCATGCAGAGGAGCACGAGCGAGAACTGAAAGGATTGAGAATAGGAAAGACCCCTGTGTGTGGACTTGTACACCCACGCCGTAATCACCCCTATCAAAAAACTGCCGCAAATGCCCAGCAGAACAGCGAGAGGATCAACGCCTAGAGCACTGCCAATGTCTGGAATAACGGGTCCCATAGTGATCGTAGGAAGAGTGTAGAAGAAACGGGAGAGAAAAAAAAGGATTCTTATGTCCAGCGTAAACGGAGATTTTCTACCGAAAGAGAGTACTTGGAGTGTGCCGTGCGTGTCAGTTGAAAATCCAGGATAATATCGTGGAACCAGGCGGGAAGAGCATGGTTACTCTTTATTTCCATCACGCTATACCCGGGTGTGCAGAGCGCATAGAGGTGCGAACCAAGAAAGGTGCTGGGCTTCCATACGGAACGCAGGTCAGTATCTATGGTGATGCGGAACCGTTCATCCTGCATACCTACAAACGGCATACGGTGGTAGGTCACAAGAACCGTTGGCTGGAGATTGTACCAACCCTGCAGTACATGTGCTTCATGTGTGACTTCTTCCGTTGCTTCTACGCGTTTCAGAAGATGATCCAACAGTCCGGACATGGGCAAGGAATCGTTGAGCTGACCAATGGAGAGGGAGAGACGATCCTTCGACACAATAAAGTCATGTCTCCTTTTAATTTCTATAAAGGAATAAGCATTGGGAGAAAATTCCTCTTCGTAGGTACGAAGCCGGACTTTTCTACGGGAGAGGAGTCCGGCCTCTTTTTCGTAAAGCGAATGTAAATCCGCAGAGTCAAAATAGAGAGAGGTGACAGGATACTGCGTACGTCCTCTTCCTTCCTCCACTAAGTAGGGGTCAAGATCCGTGTAAGGGGAAATACGATCTACAAAAGCCGGTATGAGACGATTGGGCAACAGAAACTTCAGCTCTATACGACGAAAGTGGAGAGGAGATCTGCCTGTGGGCCGATGGTCCTGAAGTGCAAACATAGGAGGATTACTGTGCGGAGTCGATGGTAATGACTGCGCCACTGAGTGCCAATGTATCCTGACCGTTTTTTTCAAACGTACTCTCTCGCACACTCACAGAGGGGGCAGCGAAGAACGGCTTTTTTATGTAGGACTCTATGGCTGTTGCGTTGTTCAGAAAGTGCACACGCTCCAGTTTGGCGTGAGAATCGTCTTTTACTGCTAAACCAATGGAACATCCTTTGAGTGTGGTATCGTAGATGAGCGGTGTGCTGCGTTCACCGACACTGATGCACTTGTCTCCGTTGCCGACACTTTCGACGTTACGGATAACAATGGGGCTCCATGAAATATCTATGCCATCATTGCCATTTTCCAAAAAGAGGCTGTTTTCCACTACACCCGAAAGAGGCATATCGATATCCAGTCCGTCGGCACTGTTTTTCTCAAATCGGACACGATTCACATCCACATATACGTACTTCAAATTCAAACCGTCATCACCATGTGCATTGCGAATGACCGCATCTGCAACCGTAACAGGGCTGTTGTGAAAGGCCACCATGCCGCTGAAGAACGTACCGTTGATGTACGCATCTCCGCCATAGGCAAACTCAGCCCATTGAATAGCACTGGGCTCGGTTACATTCAGCACGGCAAATACTCCCCAGGGCTCTCCTTCTTTTAGTGGCAGAAAACGGATAAGTTGGTCTTTGTACCCAATGAGTGTGACCGGAGCATAGGAGAGTAGAGAAGTTCCTTTCGCAAAACGCAATGTTGTTCCCGGGATAATTCTGAGACGAACCGTGGAAGGAACAATAATGGTCTGTTGAATAATGTGTACCCCACGCAGTACCACACCATCCTCCCCCTCCGGAGCAAAGAAGGGGTAGTGAGCGAGGAATGCTGCACGACTGGCAGAGGCTTCATCCAGACGCTCGAATGTGCGCTCATCCACGAGAACATTCCCAATGACATCTGCCTTTTTTTCCGTAACAGCATTCCGGATTTTGGGTTTAGGATGCATGTCATCGACATTGATTGCCGTGCCCTGAGAAACAAGGAAAAACCGGTGATGCGTATGCGGAGCGGTAATCACACCACCATTGGCATCCATCACGGGATCTCCCGACCACAGGAGCGACTGCAGTTCATCCTGTGTTTCAAACACAACATCACCGTCATCCTGTGTTTCCAGGAACGAAAGTCCAATCCTGGTATCTGCAGTGCTCCAGATACCATCTCCGTTATCCCTCCAGAGCTGGAGCTTCCCATCTTTTAGCATGTCTTTGTACGTCTCCTGAAAAACAATCTCGGAAAGGAGAGCAAAGGCAACACCACGCGCGGAGAAATCAAATGTGCGCACCACACCCTTCTGCTGATCAGCCTGGGAGGGAATGCGTTCTGTTTGGAGCACTTCTGAAACCTTCAGTTCATCGCGGATAAAATCAAGATTTGCTTCCACCTTCCATGAAAGCCTTTCTAATTCATGTTTTACCTGTCTGTTGCTCTGGAGCTTGAGAGGATCTCTGTAAGCAGTACGTTCAATAAGAGCATACAGACGGTCACGCTCTGCCAGGTCATCTGCAACTTGTTCATCATTCTGAACGTACTCCCAAAGTGCACGATGTGCCGCAAGTTTGAGCGCAGGAACACGGAAGACTTCATTCAGGAATTTGTTGCCCGGGAGGAACAGCAATGTGCGCGGAGCATACAGACTGATGTCCCAAGGCAACGGCTCAAACTGGCCACGGGAAGGATCAAAGAGGAAGCGGACGTTAAAGTCCAACACATGTCTGCTGCCCGCGAGCAGGCTCACCACATACCAGGAAACAAGGCTGTCTACATCTACAATACTTTTCAATTTTTCGAGATAGTGGGGATCGGTATGCGCCCCCTCTCCCGAAAGTCTGAGGAGCAAGTCGACTTCTTCGTACGTATCGTTCCCCGGCTTGCTGAAGTATTTATCCCAGTACCCAATTTCATCGAACGCCGGATCCCACTGTTGGAAGTACGAATCTCCACCTCCTGTTTGGTAGACGTTTACATCCCCGGAACGCCCCTGCTTCTCCAGCATTTCCTTGGTCCAGTGTTCCACTTGTGTGTAGAGCAGCGGAGCACTCCCGTTGAGTGAAACGGTGACAAAACTCATGGGAGAATGGACCAGATGGAACTTTTGCATGCGATACACATTTAAGGGTTCTGCAAACCACAGACGGTCTTCCGGGATAATAAGATTCACTTCCCGCATACCTCGAAAGAGATGATCTTTGGGAAATTCCACACGCCAGGACTTCTTGCGGTAGGCCCAGTGGTTAAAGATGTCCCCCCGCACACGCACCTTGACGTCATAGGACTCTCCATCGGCCGTAAAAACGCCCTTTGCCCACAGTTTGGAGTCTTCTGTAAGGAAAAAGTTGCCATACCAGGGGGAAGGTAGCTCTGTAGGAAGCGATGCTTCTATGCGGGCTAAATCGTCCCTGTCGATATCAAGCTTGTACCGTGGCAGTTTTTCGGGTGGTTTTTGGCCCCTGTAAAAGACATTCAGGGAATGATCCAGTAAACGAACTGTGCGCAGAACACCCGGCATGCGCCCGACAAATGTTTCATGTGCAAGAACGCTATTGGGTGTTGCCTGGTAAATGAGCAAACCAAGGAGCGCCATACCAACTCCGAGCACGGTGAGGAGAAGAGTGATGATGCCAAGAATGAGGTGAAGACGACGCATAGGACAATGGTAGCTTATAACGCCGGGAAGGAATCCTGAAATACCCGTTCATCCACAACCGTTGTGTGGATGACTTGAGCCGGCTGCCCGGTGACGGCATTGCGGACATCGAGCAGAATAGGCAGATCTCTGGCTGCAACTCTGCGCAGTCCCGTAAGGAAAAAAAGATGATGTGTTTGCGGTGTAGTCACAGGCATGCCCACCCCATCGGTTTCCGGCTGCTTTGGTGCAAGGAACGCATGTTCCGGAAAAAATGCGTACTGATCGGCCTGCAGCCCCTCTGTTCGTTCAAAGGAAAGCGGCATATCTGCAGCATTGAATTGACCGTCACCATCATCACGCAGAATGGAAAATACAGAATCCTGAACGAGCGCCAGGGGAAGCGCCAGACCGGAAAGTTGTGCGGCAACGGGGCCACGCACGGTCACATCGAGAACGAGATCCACACCCTGGGCCTGTTCAGCATCCGTAGGAATACGTTGCGTAACGAGCACTTCGGAAATTTGTAACTGTTCTTTTAGAAACTCAATGTTTGCCCGAATATCACGTATGCGATTATCCAGATCATGTTTCACCTGCCTGTTGCTCGGCAGCTTTATGGGATCGCGGTAGGCCAGCTCTTCCACCATCGCACGGAGCCGGTCTGCCTCCCGCAGGTCATCCTTTACCTGATCTTCGTTTGTTACGTACTCCCACAAAAAGCGATGGAGTGCCAGGTTCCATTCGGGAATAGCAAATACTTCATCCCACAGAGGGTTACCGGGAGCCACCAGGAGTGAACGGGGTGGAATGAGAAATACATCCCAGGGAATGGGTTCGAACCGACCACGGGAAGGATCAAAAAGCAAACGGATGTTATCCCCTCCCGCATGGAGGTTTCCCGAAAGCATACTGTGCGCATACCACCTCACAAGCTGCTGTACATCAAAGAGTGTGTCAACCTGTGCACGGAACCCGGGCTGTGTATGAGCCCCCGGCTTCATAATGGAAAAGAGCGCATCGAGCTCCTCATACGAATCGTGCGGACTGACTACGGACTTGGTGAACTTACCCCAGTAGGCCATATCATCGAAAATGGGATCCCACCCGTTGAAGACCGACGTTTGTACCCCGCCGGTCTTATAAAAGTTTACATCACCCGGACGTCCCTGCTTCTCCAGCATTCCCTTGGTCCAGTGTTCCACTTCTATGTAAGCAAGGGACTTGCTTCCGTTGAGAGACACACCCACTACACGCATGGGTGGTTGGAGTAACCCCAGTTTCTCTGCCCGATAGGAATTAAAGAGTTCTGCAAACCATCCTCTATCTTCTGGAATAATTAATGAGATCTCCCGCATACCTCTAAACAGATGATCCTTTTTAAACTTTACCCGCCAGGACTTCTTGCGGAATTGCCAGTGATTAAACCTGTCTCCTCGTATATGCATTTCTACGTCATAGGTTTCGCCATTGGCCCGGAAGGTCGCCGGAATCCAAAACTTGGCATCGTCTTCCAGAAAAACATCCAGTTTGGCTATCTCTGCATCCAGCTTGACCAGTTCTTCGGTCGCTATGTCTATCTGGTAGAGTGGGATGTCTCCCGGAGCCTTTGGACCGCGGTACAGAACATTCAACGACCTGTCTGCCAGGCGCGCAAAAAGCAGTACGGGTTGAATACGTCCTATAAAGGTATCCCGTGCCAGCACACCGTTGGGTGTGACCTGGTAGAAAACAAATGTAAGGCCAAGAAGAGCAACCAATTGTATTGCAGCAATAACCAACAGACTCATGATGATGAATTTCAGCCTATTCATAGGTCAGAATGGTAACACAGGGTATGTGTATGTCGTATATGGTATGTAAACCCTGCATACGACGTACCACATTCCACATACGAAAATGAAAATCTATTCGGATTTTCTCGCCGCCACGTAGTACCCCGAACTCAAAATCCCCTGTTCCTCTTTTTTGTGTCCAATGTCTCCGTACTCTTTGGTGATGATGCCGCGAAGAAGCATCATGAGTTTTGCCTTGAGAAACCACAAAACTTTAAAGGGTTTCAACCAGAGCGTATCGCACTGGAATCCAATGCGTTGGTAGAGAACAGCGAGTGTTTCTGCTGTGGAGGTTTCCTCCTGCAGTTCCTGTATGTCAAATGCACTCAGGAGGTGACGAAGGCCGTATTTTGTATAACGGTAGTAGTCTCCCGGCGCATCGTGGATGGGGAAGATGAAACGCGTGGAAAGGAGCAGAAGCCCACCGGGTTTGAGAACGCGATAGAACTCTTTCATGGCCTGAGCAGGTGTGTGCAGATGTTCAAGTACCTCCGTGCAGAGGATGACATCAAAAGAGGCATCTGCAATCTGTGAGAGATCATGTGCATCTGCAATGATATCTACCTGCACACCGGGCCGTGCCTCTCTATCCAGTGTAGTGCGGTTAGGAAAGAGTGCTCCGTACTGGTCGTTGCCACAACCTATATCCAGTGTGTTGGCATCGGATGCATACTTCTGCAGAAACGCACTCAGACGTGGCCGGGTAATTTTGCGGGTGAGACCGATAACGTCGAAAAAAGACATAAGAGAAGTATGCCAATACTCTATACTACATACCACATACGACATACTGCTTCTATGCGCATTCTCCTCGTTGTCACAACACTCAAGCCCCAGAGCGGTTGGGGAACCTATGGCCGCAACACGGCACGGGCATTGCAAAAGAAAGGACACACCGTTTTTGCCCTTGTGCAGGAAAAAGCAGAAGAACATCTGTGTGAGCAGAATGAGAGCCTGCCGGATCCACTCTCCCTTCTCAGCTCTCCCCGTGCATGGCTGCAGACTGCTGTAGCTCTGCAAAAAGCCGTGCGACGGTACAAGCCGAATATTATTCACGTGCTTGTGGAACCGTACGCATTGGCAGTTCCCTTCTCTCGCACAACGGTACGCACCCCCTGGGTACTGAGTTTGAATGGAACATATTCCGTACTGCCGCTCTACCACTGGCATACACGTCCGTTACTGCACAGGGCCTACCGTTCTGCAAACTACATCTTTAGTCCGAGCGACTACACTGCAAAGCGCACGCTTGCGGCACTCAGCGAACAGTGCGGCAAACGCAGTGCGTCTGCCATCCGGAAAAAAATCGTGCGTTTTAAGTTGGGTATAGAACCACCTGCAACAGAGAGGGTGCACCAAAAACAAAGGGAGAAACAGTTTCTCTCTGTGGGTGGCATAAAACCACGCAAGGGCATTGCGGAAACCATACAAGCCTGTGCCTCCTTTCGGAAACAGAGTAACCTTCCGTTCCATCTGCACCTCGTGGGGACGTATCCTGATGACGCATACAGAAAGGAACTACAGGAGCTCATCCGTACAGAAAATCTCCATGCAAACATCACCTTTCATGGACATATAGACGAGAACGCTCTGGAAGGGCTCTACACACAGGCAGATCTCTTTATAATGCTCAGCAAATCATTCGGACATCATTTTGAAGGGTTTGGCCTGGTGTTTCTGGAGGCAAACATTCGGGGAATTCCGGTCATAGGTTCCAAAGACTCGGGATGTGCAGAAGCCATACAGGAAGGAAATTCAGGTTATGCAACGGACCCGATGGAACCCGATCAGGTAGCACGGCGCATGCGGAAAATTGTGGAGGAAGATTGCATACGCTCCGAAGACTGCCGCAGGTGGGCACAGAAACATTCGGTGGAACAGCAGGCCACCACCTTCGAAGAAACATACAAAAGGGCACTCAGCAACTCAGAAACTGCTTAGTGCAATTCTAAAACACCCTCTATTTCTCCGCGCACTATGCCTACATCAGCGCCGTTTGGAACAGGAATGTCCTCTGTAAGAATACCGGTGATGAGCTCTGCGACTCTGTCCGCGCTCTGTTGCCGGCGACTGTCCTCTTCTCCGAAAAGCTGCTTACGCATATCGGTATCTATACCACCGGGAGAAATGACAATGCAGCGTACTCCTGTGCCATCTTCTTCAAGTTCGCGCGCCAGTGCCTGTGTGAGTGCACACACAGCGGCTTTGGTAGCGGAGTACACTGCAAGACCGGGATGTGCTCTGCGGCCCGCACGCGAACCAATAGTGAGTATTGTTCCGCTCTTCTGCTTTTTCATGGCAGCCACGGTTTGCTGCAGCATGAAGAACACTCCGTCTACATTTGTGCGCATTTGCTTTTCATAGTCTTCCAGCGAAACGTCTTCCAGCGGCATCAGCGCACCGGCGTATCCTGCATTGTTGATGAGCACATCTATGTGCCCATGCTCTGTGAGCACACCCTGGAGGAATGCCTGCACTGCAATAGCATCCTGCACATCTACTGGTTGTATGGAACGGGCAGGATCCCCATGCAGGGCACAACCCACGACGGTAGCACCAAATAACTGCAACCTCTGCACCAGAGCGGCACCCAGCCCGCGAGTGGCACCGGTAATCACAATGACTTTTCCGGAAAGATCCATACCCCGCATGATAGCAGAGCCGGGAGACGAAAGAAGTATTCCCGGGAGAAACTCCTTTCTTCCGTGGACGGATGCGGTAGAAGCCTCTAGAATGCGGCACCGTATTTAAGGAAACAGATTGTTCCCTTGCAAGCTCATGCCGCATGTCACAGTCGCAACGGCGTCGCAACCCCTGCAAAAAAGTAGGAAGGACGTTTCCATGGGGCATTTTCGGGAAGATTGTCGCCTGTGTCACAGCAGGAATATGGAAACATTCCTCGATTTTGGCATGCATCCCCACTCAGATGGCTTTGTACGCAAGGACCAGCTGGAACAACCGGAACCGGTCTTCCCGTTGGCAGCGGACCTGTGCACGGAATGCGGGCAGGTGCAAATAAACTACGTCGTAAAACCGGAGTACCTCTACGGAGAAGATTACCTGTACGACGGAGCCATTACGGCAACAGGACGAACCCACTTCCTCGGTTTAGCAAAGGAAATTGTGGAGAGGTATGGCATTGCTGCAGATTCTCTCGCAGTGGATATTGGTTCCAATGTGGGGCTTCTGCTTTCGGGATTCCGGGAACAGGGACTACGTGTACAGGGAGTGGATCCCACGCCCAAAATGACTGCCATTGCCATAGCAAATGGAATCGACACCATCACGGAATGTTTCTCCAAAGAAGTTGCCACGCGGATTGTAGAAGAAAAGGGACAGGCATCGGTGGTAACCGGAACAAATGTCATAGCACACATAGATGATTTGGATGACCTTATGGAAGGAATGGATATTCTGCTCAGGGAAGATGGAATTTTTGTGATAGAAGCTCCGTACCTCAGTAATCTCATTGAAAAACTGGAGTACGACACTATCTACCACCAGCACCTTTCCTACTTTTCGGTGCACCCCATAGCACAGTTTGCAAAACGCTTTGGTATGGAACTCTTTGATGTAAAGCAAACCGATATTCACGGCGGAAGTATTTGCATGTTCATAGGAAGGAAGGATGTATACGACGTTCGACCTGTTGTAGGGGAACTTATGGCCGCCGAAAAATCAGCCAACCTGCACAGCCCTGCCCGCATGCAGCAATTTGCACAGGATGTTTTGGCACACAGGAATGCTCTCACAAAAATGCTCTATACCCTCAAGGACCAAGGGAACAGACTTGCTGGCATTGGCGCACCCGCCAAAGGTTCCACGCTCTTAAACTTCTGCGGCATCAATAAATCTATTTTGGATTTTGTCACAGAAAAAAATACGCTGAAGGTCGGCCGTTTCACACCGGGTCACCACATTCCCATTCTCCCGGACGCCGCTCTGGTGGAGCGTGCACCGGACTACGCACTGATTTTACCGTGGAACTTTGCACCTGAAATTATGAAAAATCTGGAAGCCTACAGAAAACAGGGCGGCAAATTTATCCTTCCTATTCCAACGCCGCAGATCTTATGAGTACCGTAAAAATTACCAGGCCCTCACCCGTCCATGAGGATGATCGCGGCATCATTACCGACCTTATCAATACCGCAGAAAATCCTGTCTACCACATTGGAATGATCACCTTTACCAAGGGTGCCGTGCGTGCAAACCACTACCATAAGGTTTCGGAGCAGTACGACTACATACTGGAAGGCAGCATAGAACTGGTTACGAAGGAAACAGATCATCCGGATGCAGAAGTGCAAACAGTGGTTATGCATCCCGGAGATCTGGCCTACATTCCGGCGAATGTCATCCACGCATACCGTGCTCTTACGCCTGCTACCATTATAGATATGACAACGAGGTCCAGAGAGGCAACCGGATACGAAGATGACACCGTGCGGGCCGAGCCCATTTTGTAATACAGCTCTGCGAATATACGGATAATGGCTGAATAGGCTTCAAATTCCTATATAGCGGCGGAGCAATCGCTACGCAGTTATGACGTACGCAATACAAAACTCATGTATGATTCATACATTGCGAAACCGTACAATGTCTTTCTTCAGACCACTACTGCGCAGCGCATTTGTGCGAGATATTGCGACCATGCAAGTGGGACGCATGGTTCTCATAGGCTGCAGTTTTCTCTCTTCCATAATCTACGCACGGTTCCTGGGTCTGGGTGGGTACGGGCACTACGCTGTTGTACTGGCCTTTACGGGAGTATTTGGACTGCTCACCAATCTGGGACAGCAGGCCACAACTCTGACGTTCTTTGCGGAAGCCTATGGGCGCAAAGACCGCACTGCATTGGCACAAATTCTGCAGTACTACATTGTACTTTCGGCCTGCACAGCAGGTTTGCTCCTTCTGTTTGCCGTACTCGCACCTCTGGTAACCGATCGCATCTACGGGAACCCGGAGATTGGCCACCTTGCCCGTATTGTTTTCCTTTCTTCCATTTGCGAACTCATTTTCATCTACTACTCCATTGCCCTGCAAACCGTACGGAAAATTCGCCTGCTCACTCTGCTGGAAAATGCTAAAACAGTTCTACAGGTAGGTCTTGCGACCTTGTTTTTGGTACGGGGCTTTGGTGTGGCAGGCATACTCTGGAGCTGGATTATTGCCTCGGCTTCCTTCAGTGCACTCAGTTGCTTCCTCTACCCCAGCCTCCGGGCCGAGTACAATCTTCCGCACATGTACGAAGCACTGAGAGAAGGAAATGCATCCACACTATGGAAGCATACAAAAGACGGACTCTGGATTGCAGCTGATAAATCTCTCGGGAATCTCTACCCCAATATTTTTCTCTTTGCACTCAGTACACAGGTGCAGGAATCGGTCGTGGGATCGCTGCGTCTTGCCTTTAAGTTGGGAGGACTGCCTGCCTCGTTCGGACTTGCAAGTGTGGGGAGGCTGGCTTCGTCCGTTCTTCCGACCTTTGCAGGCAAAGGACACACCGCCCTGCGCACAGGGCTGCGCAAACTTACAACACACACACTGGCCATGCATGGCCTCATAACACTCTGTGGATTACTGATTATTCCTCCACTGCTGCCGGTGGTGTACGGAAAGAGTTTCGGCATTGCCGTGTATCCCTTTTTGGTAATTGCGGTACTGAATGTACTCCTCGCCTTTCATGCTGTTACCACACCCATTCTTCGCATCTACTCCAAAATTTCCGTTGCTGCTGTGCTGAATGCTGTGGGCACAGTGGTAGCCCTGGGCCTGTTCTTTGGTTTGGAAACAGTGCTTAAGCCCACGTTCGCACTGTACATCGCACTGCTGGTCTACCACGGTATTATTGCACTGGTGTTCCCCACTGCACTCAAATTGATCCATAGGGCACCGCCAACAGCGTAAGAACTTTCTTTCTTTCGTACGCACTTTCGGAGAGAATCTTCTCATGGTCATCTTCCAGCCGGACCGGCACCTCCTCAGAACATTCGTCGAAGAGCACGCAAAGAATTTCTCGGGCTCAGTGGTGGATATAGGTGCGGGGGAAAAACGTTACGCACAACTCTTTGCGCACTGTGCGGAGTACCGCACATTGGACGTACGGGAAGAAACCAAGCCGGATATTGTGTCTTCCATAGAAGCCATTCCGCTACAGGATGCATCAGTGGATGGCGTCGTGTGCACGCAGGTGCTTGGCGACGTGTGGGATGTGCAGAAAGCAGTAACGGAGATGATCCGTGTGCTGAAGCCGGGCGGCTTGCTCCTCATCACCGAGTCGCTGCTCAATGAAGAGCACGACGAACCGCACGATTACTGGCGCTTTACGGAATTCGCCTGGCGAAAACTCCTGGAAGAAGCATGCACCATAGAAGTTTTGGAAAAACGAGGAGGTTTTTTTACAGAGCTTGCTCAGCAGCGCATTCGTTACCGGATAGAGAAGCATCATCTGTACAGCAGAAAAATAGTGGGACGCCTGGCAAATATCTGGGCAACGATCCTGGGAAAATGGGCGCTGATGAGAGACCGTCTCGATACGAGTGCGGCAAACAAAAAGTTTCCCCTGGGCTACTGTATTTTTGCCAGAAAGAAATGAGAGAAGAAGCCTTGTTCTATAGAATGGCTAACCGTGCTATAAACACTGTCTTGCACATGTATTTTTCCTCTTCCTCTCTCCCCCTGGTGAAGGGGGAGAAGCAGGATGAGGGGATCTGTGAGAATGTATTCACTAACAGAACACCCGAATGATGTTCACCACTTCCTGGGATGACGGCTATGCAGACGATACGATAATTGCAGATCTACTGGAGAAGTACGGCTGCACCGGAACGTTTTACATCTGCCCCAAGCAGCAGCATGGAAATGTTATGCTCCGTACGGAACAAGTGCGTGCCATAAGCATCAGACATGAGATGGGTGCGCATACCATAGAGCATCCGCACCTTACACAGGTCACGAAAGAGGTTGCCCGCAGTGAAATTGTACGCAGTAAGGAGTGGGTGGAGCAGCAGACAGGAAAACCCTGTACCCTGTTCTGCTACCCGTATGGCGATACCAATGAGCAGGTGGCACATTTGGTGCAGGAAGCAGGATTTGCAGGAGCAAGAACAGTGGAGCAATTCGCGTTTCAGAGTGATGGTCCTTTCTACCTCCCTACGTCCCTTCACGTCTTCCCGTTCCCTTTGCGCCCCGTATTGAACAGGAGATGTGTAGATCCGCTACGCAGAGCAAAACCTCACTTACAGAGATTGAATATTCCTCTGTATAAATGGAGAGGATGGCTTCCACTTGCCAAGGCACTCTTTACCCATGCCTACGAAACGAACCAGCCCTGGTTCCACCTCTGGGGACACAGTGCAGAGGTGAAAAAAATGCGGATGGAACATGTACTTGATGTATTTCTCCAATTCGTCTCCACACATAAAGATGTAGAACATGCTCCCAATAGTGCCGTTTTACACGCATGAACATACTTCTGCTCAATGACCGATACCCTCCCCGTTACGAAAGTAGTGTGGCGTCCATAACATACGGACTTGCAGAGCAGTACAAAAAACTCGGCCACAAGGTTACCGTGCTCACCTCACACAGAAAAAACGTGTCGAAGGTAATTCTCCGGGAGGAACATGTTATAAGTTTACCGGTTGAATACAGACCTTCACTCCGACACTACAAATCTCTGCGACAGAAGCAGGTATCTGCGATGCTCGAAGAAGAGATCAAACGGATTGCACCGGATGTGGTGCATGCACACAACCTCCACATGTACCTCACCTACGATGCGCTCCGTATTGCAGCAACATATGCTCCCAAAGTCTTCATTACCATGCATGACGTCATGAGCTTTCACTACGGCAGGCTCGCAACCGGCCGGTATCTTGCATCGGGAGGAGAGAAGGTACACACAAACTGGTTTGACCATCTTGATGAGGCCGGTCTGCAGTGGAACCCGCTCAGAAATAAGATGATTCTGCGGGCACTCGGGCACGTGACCAGAGTGATCGCAGTGAGTACCGCGCTTAAGAAGGCACTGGATGCGCATGGTATTCCCCGTACCTGCGTGGTGCAAAATGGCATAGACATAGCCTCGTGGAGAGCAACTGAGCAGGAAGCTGCGGATTTCCGACGTGCACACGCGTTGGAAGGAAAGAAGGTAGTGCTCTTTGGAGGAAGACTCAGCAGAGATAAAGGAAGTACGCCTCTGCTGCACGCCCTATCCGTGGTAAAGGAGACCGTGCCCACAGTCCGCCTGGTGGTGATAGGAGATCCCGGAAGGTGGGCGGGGCTGGTGCAAGAGGCGGGTGTAGGGAGTGAGGTTACCAACTATGTGCAGTGCATAGACTGGCTCCCCAAAGAAAAGATGCGTGCGGCCTATGCCGCCTGCGATGTCGTTACAACACCTTCTCTGTGCCTAGATACATTCAATTTAATGAATGCGGAAGCCATGGCAAACAGCAAACCCGTGGTGGGAACATGCTTTGGAGGTACACCGGAAGTCGTGGAAGATGGCGTGACAGGATATGTTTGTAATCCGCTTAAGGAGAAGGAATACGCAAATCTGCTCAGCAGACTTCTGAAAGATCCGGAGCTTGCACACAAAATGGGTCGAGCGGGGAAGCAGAGAGTGGAAGAGCTGTTTACGGTTGAGAGACAGGCAGAAAAATATGTAGATCTCTACGGAATGCAATGAACCATCGCTCGTTACTCCTTCCTAACCAGCCAACGAACGAACAGGGAAACGCATTAGAGCGTCCCCTCTCCTTTGAGTTCGGCTTCCATCATAAGACTCACCAGTGCCTCAAACGTGACTGTTGGCTGCCAACCGAGCTTCTCCTTTGCATAACTGGCATCGCCACACAGATGATCCACTTCATTGGGACGGAAGAACTGAGGATCAACCACTACAACTGCTTTACCTGTCTTGGTATCTATTCCCTTCTCCTCGACTCCTTCACCCTCCCAGCGCACCTCTATGCCTGCATGCGCAAAAGCCTTTTCCGCAAACTCGCGAACGGAATGTGTTTCGCCGGTTGCCACCACGTAGTCTTCCGGAGTGGGCTGCTGCAGCATGAGATACATGGATTCCACGTACTCCGGTGCATACCCCCAGTCCCGGTGCGCATGTAAGTTGCCCAGCGGAATGTGGTCCTGTTTTCCCTGCACAACATCCACCACACCTCTGGTAATTTTGCGTGTCACAAAGTTGGAACCACGGCGGGGACTCTCGTGGTTAAAGAGGATGCCATTGCACACAAAGAACCCGTATGCCTCACGGTAAATACGTGAAATTTCGTACCCGTAGAGCTTGGCCACACCATACGGACTTCGCGGTTTAAAGGGCGTCTTTTCGTTTTGTGGCGCCTCACCGGGAGCGCCGCTAAAGAGCTCCGAGGTGGAGGCCTGGTAGAACTTGGAGTGCAAACCCAGTATCCGAATGGACTCCAGAAGATTTTGAACCCCAATGGCATCGGAGAGTGCGGTGTAATACGGCACTTCAAAGGAAATCTGCACATGCGACTGCGCCGCGAGATTATAGACTTCATCGGGTTTGCATACAGAAACAACATGCAACAGGGAATTCATATCTGTCATATCACCATAGTGCAGCCAGGCATCTTTGTGCTTTTTAAAGTAGAGATCGTCAATACGCTGTCGGTTAAACGAGCTGGTACGACGCACGAGTCCGTGCACCTCGTACCCTTTATCCAGCAGAAACTCCGCCAGATATGAACCGTCTTGTCCGGTGATTCCCGTAATCAATGCTCTTTTTGCGCTCATGCAAGATGGGGAGAATAGAGGCAGAAATCACCCTGCCTGTCCACCATAGTGGGCTGAAAGCCTACGAAGGTGGAAGCAAGCCAAAGGATGATGTCGATAATGGGTGATCCATTGTACATGTCCGCAAAAGTATAGTTGGATTAGTCTACACTAGGAAGAGTTGTATTGGCTTTCCCGATAAAAACCACCAAACGTGATTTGCAAAAAAAATCAAGACGCTTTACGAGGGGGCCGCAGAAAAAGAGTAAAGTCTATCTCGATGTCCATTTGACATATAAATTTCTACATCAAATCGCTATGGAAAAATTCCCTCAAATACTACTACGCAAAAAGAAGATGACAAGAAATTGGATCCCGCTTGTTGTGATAGCTTCCATGCTGCTTGCAAACAGCGCCTATGCAGCCAACCGTTTTTGGGTGGGTTCCGGAAACAGTAGCGACACATGGGAAGACACCGCAAACTGGGCAACTCTGGAAAAAGGTCTGGGTGGTGCCAGCATTCCCAGTGCCGCTGATACGGCTGTTTTTACCTTTAGTGGAAATACCGTACAAATTCGGAGCGCTGTGACTGTTGGAGGAATCACACTGCAGGGTACGGGTGCACTGCTGCAGGGAACAGGAACATTGGCAGTGGGGACTGCCGGCATTCGCATAGGAAGTGGTTCATTTACAGGAGGAACGGGACTCCTCACTTCTTCAGGCAGCTTCACGCAGACGGGGGGAACTGTGACGGGCATACAGGGTACCTTTGCCCTTTCGGGAAGTCTTTCTGTCACAGGTGCTTCTTCTGCCTTCACTGCTACCGGTAATCTAATTATGCATGGAGGAACGCAAACACTGGATTCGAACAACAGCGCTTTAGCCTCTCTCACTATTGCCTCAACCACAAGTACGACCCTTACTGCAGATCAAAGTATTACTACAAAATTACAGGTAAATACCGGTGCAACGTTCTCTCTGGATACCTATACGCTTTTTGCAACCGGAGGTACTGTGGTGAACTATGGGACCATCAACGAAAATACGGGGAAAATTGCCCTAGCCGCTACAAACTTTATTATTAGCGACAGTACCTTTACCAGTGAGCAGGTTTCCTTAAGCACTCCGGGTACACTCTACTTCACCCTTACCGATAGAGATGAAAATATTGACGGGACGGCTGCAGATACCGTCTTCATTTTGGTTTCTACAGCTGATGGTGATAATGAGGGAGTGACTCTCACAGAAACAAATAACACATCCGGTATTTTCCAGGGATCAATTTCCGCAGTGAATCAGGGAGTGAACAGCGGAAGCAGCATTATAGAAGTCTTTAATTCCCAGACAGTGACCATTTCTTTTACAGATGCCCAGGATGCTCTCAGCAGCACAGATACGACCTCACTCACCATTCCGTTCATTGGTGGTGGTGGTGGGAATACAGCACGTCTGTCCCGCACTCGCACAGCTGAATCCAGTACGGCATCTTCTGCTCCAGAAACAGAGGAGCCAGCTGTACAGGTGGATTACAGTATAAATAGTGTCACCCCAAGAGAAGTTACAAAAGAGAAAAGTGATACTGATTTAAGCCGTGCCACTCAGGCTCTCCTGCGTAAACAAGAAGGGTCTCAGGACGGTCAAACGCACCTTGCTGCTACATCTTCACCTGTACGAGAGAAGATAACCGAAAACTTTAAAATTCGTGTGTGCAATCGTGTCATGCATTGGTTCAAAGGAAATGAGAAAATGCTGGACCGGATCAACCGTCGACTCGCAGGAAGGTTTGATTTTGAATGTATGGAATAATCTACTGCTTCCCTCATTATTCACCGAATAAGGTGCAGCAGAAAATTCTGCACGGGGGTTACGTGCAACTCCGCAGCCTCCGGAGGCAACGGAAGAACCTGATACGCAGAAGACTCTTTTTGAATACGTTCCTGCAGCTCTTTGCTGTACCCCAGAAAGTGCGTGACGTCGTACAGCTCCATCACATCGTGAAATACACCTTCATGGAGAAGTTGATTCACGGTGCTCTCATCGAACATAGCAATGGTGCGGTTACTTTGCTGGGCCACTTGTTCAATCCGGGAGGAACCAATGCCCATGGCAAAAACAGCTTCCTCCGGAGCGGTGTTTACCATGTGTGCTATTTCCTCTATTTGCGGAACAAAGGTTCGGCTGTATCGGTGGGCAAACACAACACGGTTCGCCTGCAGAAGTTGCAGACAGAGAATCACGACGATGAGAAGGGAAACTGTGTGTACCGAGAAACGCTTCTGCGATGCCGCAAAGGACTTGCCGGCAGAGAGTACTCCCAGTGCAGCCAACAGTGCCAGAATCCACCCGTAATCCATGATATGATCACGGGAATAGTGGAGCACAAAACGAATGACGAGTTCGGCAGAAAGAACAAGTCCGGTCAGAAAGAAGAAGAGAGTCTTTCTCTCACGCAAAAGGAGTATGACGCCGGGAAGGATGAATATCCACAACACCACTCCTCCCATGGTTGCCTGTTGAAATAAGGTGGGAAGAGCACCGAGAAAAAGCCATACACCGTTCAGAAAGAAGGGCACCAAACCAAAATCACCCACATCAAAGCTGATGAATGATTTTTGTATGCGCAGTTTTTCCAAAAGAGACATATCTGCGTACCGAGCAAGAAACTGGGCATCAAATGCGTCACGATTAAACAAATAGGTATACGGATCAGGATAGAGATGTAGGTAAAAAGCTTCCTGGAGTTTTGCCGCTCCGGGCCATATGCGTGCAAGGTTGTAGTTTACGGGATACCCCAATGTGCGAATGTCTCCGATATAGGGGAGGAGATATACAAGGCCAATGCAGAAAAAGAAGATGCCCATAGCAACAAGAACTCTCTTCCCATGTGCACGATGTGAAAAGCAGTAGGAAACAAGAATCCACGGAAGGAAAATCAGGAACACATCCTTTGCTCCGGCACAGAGCCCGAAGAGCAGTCCGGAAACAAGAAGTGCGAGATATTCTGAACGTTTGTGAAGCAACACGTACGCAGCGGCGCTCCACGCAAGAAAGACATAACTTACACTGTAGTAGTCGAGCCACACTGCCTCTCTCCAGAAAAAGGGCATAAAAGCCAGCAGGGCGGAACTGGTCCATGCTAATTTGCGATCAAAGAGATCTGCCATAGTCACCCACCATCCCAGTAGTGTAAGCAAGGCCATGCAGGAGGAGAGCAAAGACCAATGCACAAGGCTGGAAAAGGGCACCCACTGCGAAATCCACCCCAGAAGCACTATGCTCACTCTCCCGTCAAAGGGCATGGGTGTACCCAGCGTGCAGAGAAGATCCGGACGGAGAAAACGACCCAAATCATCCATGAGCGTAAAGCACCCCGATGCGGCAAAGTTTCTGGCTGCAAGCATGGGAGGAACGTCATACATACGACCCGCCAGTAAGAGCGGCGACATCCATACAAGGAGAATGCCTGTCCCACAGAGCAGAAGGGCACCGAACAGAAGCAGACGGGAGCGTGTACGCATCACAGGAATTCTACTGTACCAGCTCCCTGATACCCACTCCATTCCAAAGTAATGCATTCAACCGCTCAGGAAAGCAAAGAAGTGACTTGTAAGAGAGTGGTAAACCTCTTCATAATGCATTGGTGCAAATCTCCGTCGTTATTCCGGCCTACAACGAAGCAGCGTGTATAAAGGACGTACTGGAAAAACTCACTCAATTTCTGCAGGAAAAGAACATACCTGCATCCATTATTGTGGTGGATGACGGCTCAGAAGACGGCACTGCTGCAGAAGCCAAATCTGTTTCCGGGGTGAAGGTCATCAAACATGCAGAAAACAGAGGCTACGGTGCAGCACTGAAAACTGGTATACGTGCAGCAGAAACAGAGTGGGTTCTTAGCTACGATGCAGATAGCCAGCACACACCCGACTTGTTGCCGGCGTTGGTGGCACAACTTTCCGACGAAGTGGATATGGTCGTGGGAAAACGTGAGGGGTACAAAGGACCCCTCCTTCGTCAGCCCGGCAAACTGCTTCTGAGTTGGGTGGTTAATTTTCTCACTGATACCAAAGTACCGGACTTTAACTCCGGGCTCCGTGCCTTTCGCCGTTCGGTGTTTCTGCAATACATGCATCTGTTCCCGAATACGTTCTCCCTTTCTACCACCAGTACAGTCTGTTTTTTGAAAGAAGGAAAGAATGTCCGCTTCGTGCCCATTATCATCCAGCCAAGGAATGGAAAGAGCACCGTACGTGCACGGGATGCCGCACGGACCTTCATGCTTATTCTGCGACTCATTATGCTCTTTTCCCCACTGCGCATCTTTCTCCCTCTGTGCGTTCTTGTAGGACTCACATCGCTTGGACTGCTCGGCTATGAACTGGTCGTGCATCACAATGTTTCAGATGGAGTTGTTATGCTTATGTCACTGACTGCCACACTGTTTTTCTTCGGACTGATTTCAGACCAGGTTGCAGCCGTACGAAGGGAGCTGCGTGTAAAAAGTGACAACTAGTTCCCTCCGCACTATGAACCGCAAATATCTGTACGCCGTAAAGGGGATAGGAATTGGATTCTTTTTGTGGTTCTTCCTTACGGCAGACCGTGCCTCTGTTGCGGGAGCGCTGACAATGGCTTCACCCACAAAGCTGGTTCTGGCCTTTTTACTTTTTCCACTCATTTATGGACTCAAATCTCTGCGATGGCAGAAGCTGGCACAGACCGTCGGTCTGCAGCTCTCCTTTTGGGAGGCTGCAGAGATGTACTGTGCGGCACTGTTTGCCGGAATATTGACACCGGGTAAAGTGGGAGAAGCCATTAAAATCCCTCTGCTCAAAGCACACAATCTTCCGGTGAAACAAGGAATACTCATCACCATAGCAGACAGGGCACTGGATGCCGTACTGCTGGGGTTCCTGGCAGTGTGCGGTCTGTTTGTGCTCAGGCAGTTGCCCCTCGCTCCGGAATTCATGTTCCTCTGTGTTGCACTTGGCATCGTACTGGCCTGGACACAGAAACGCCGATTGAAACAGGAAACACACTGGAATGATCTTCGCACACTCCTTGGCACGCACACCGTACAGATCGTTGTACTTACAGTACTGAACTGGTGTGTGTACTTTCTCCAGCTCTACTGGATAGCACAGGCCCTCTCACTGGAAATTCCTCTCATTGAATTTATAAGCATCATGACTATTGTGGGTATTGTAAGTCTGCTTCCCGTTGCTCCGGCCGGTCTGGGAACACGGGAAGCAACACTGTTGTTCTTCTTCGCAGCCTACAACATACCGGCTCATAAAATACTTGCGTTTTCCTACACTATTTTTGCACTCACAGTCGCTGCAGCGGTCAGTATAGGAGGCTACTGCTGGCTTAAATTACCTCTTCACCATTCCTAGAATGCAACAGAACACCTTCCGTATTGGTGACGTACGAGCCTTCTGGGACGGTGTGGCAGATGAGTACGACCGCATCAATTCCGGTTTCAGCTGGACGCACACGGAACGGTTCGAGACGGCGCTCCTGTTTCTGCCCGAAAGAGAGAAGGCTGATGTTGTGAATATCTGGTCCCGGACAGGGGACGCTACACAGTGGATTCGCAAGAAGATTCCCGGCGCAACCATCCGCAATTTTGAAGTTTCTCCCCGCATGATTGAAAGAGCACAGGTAAAGTACCCTCACGAAACGTTTGAAGTGACAGATCTGCACGACCTGCCCTGTGCAACCGAAAGTCAGGATGTGGTACTCAGTCTGGAAACACTGGAACATGTTCCGGATCCTCTCCACTTTTTGCTGGAGTGCCACCGCATTCTCCGTGTCGGAGGCACGTTGATTCTTTCTACCCCCCCGTCCATAGCAGAACTACCTCTTCGCTTGTATGAACACTGCTTTGCAAATCATGGAGAAGGACCGCACAGATTCCGCTCGGTGCATTCTGTGCTGCAAGCACTCCGGAACTGCGGTTTTACCGTCGTGGAGCACAGAGGAACAGTGCTGTGTCCTGTAGGTCCGGATTGGCTCAAAAAACCGATTGAATGGTTTCAGCAGCACCTCCTGCGCTACATAGGAACAAACCGCCTTGGTATCCGTCATTTTTTTGTTGCCGAGAAGAGAGAATCGCGTGATCCGGTTTGGGCAAAAATACACGAAGAAATTATTCGCCCGGGTCTCTGCATGCACTCGGGTACGGCTGTTGGCCTCTCTGAGGGGACTCTCCGGATGAAGGATATGGATGGGATCTGCGTGCCGGAACCTACCGGAACGGGGCCAATACCACCCGTTTGCTACAACGCATCACCGGAAATACACCCCTCCTATCCGGAAATGAATGCCAGCGTATTTGGCAAACCCGAACCACGGAGCTCCCTCCTGGGGGAATATAATCGCATAGCCGTAGGTCACAGCACAGATCCTGATGTACGGAGAGGTGGAGCAAGTGGAGGAATACTAACAGCGACCATTCTCCATCTTCTGGAAACAGAGAAGATCCGTGGTGCTGTGGTACTTGGCATGGACCCTGACGCTCCCTGGCGTGCCAAACCCATGATTGCACGCACGAAAGAAGAAATTCTTGCTGCAGCACAGAGCAAATACGTTGTCTCCCCGGTCAATGTGATCCTGGCCGATCTGGAAAAGGAAGAAGGTCCTCTGGCGTACGTAGGGCTCCCCCACCAGGTCTTTGCTATCCGCCGGTTGCAGCAAATGCAACACCCTTCCGTGCGCAGTATTGCCTATGTGTTCGGTCCATTCTTTGGCAACGAACTCTTTGGCACAAGTATCGACAGCTTCCTGCGCAAGTTCCGGGTGAAAAAAGAAAACATTGCAGCCCTCTCCTACCGCACGGGCGAGTGGCCGGGGCATATGGAAGTGACCCTGAAAGACGGAAAGAAGTTACGAATGAAAAAATTCCATGCCAACTACCTTATTCCCTTTCACATTACGCAGAGTTCACTGCTTTCTCATGACCTGACCAATGAATTTACCGACCTTTCAGGAGGGGATGCCTGGGCACCGGTGTATGAAAAACGGGGACAGGGATTCTCTCTGGTCATTTCCCGATCCGAAAAAGGCAAAACCCTTCTTCTGGAAATGGAACAGGCAGGGAAAGTGGAACTGAAAGACATCACCGAAGAAGAAGCTATTCAAATGCAATCGCACGGATTGGATTTAAAAAAGAGAGGAACATTCCTGCGTATAGACTTACAGAGGAAAAAAGGAAAGAGAGTGCCGGAATATGGTTTGGTCCTTGCAGAAAGTACCCGAACCCGACGGTTGTTTGAGCGAGTGCTTTCTTCCCTCTTTGTACTGTGCAGCCTTCCGCTCTCCCGTTGGTTGGTGGATCGTACACCCAACTGGATTGTAGGAACGGCTTTTGAACAGTTTCGTACTGTCTGGAAGGCATGTACGAGAAATATGAAACGAACGGGGCTCTCTGCAAATAGCCTTACAATAAGGAATTGATATATATACAAAAGCATGAAACGTACACGGTAGGAAACCCGCGACCTTAAATGCGAGCGGTTTCAACCCCCGAGTGCGTAGCGTAGCAAAAATGCGGTGTGGTGACTGAGGGGATCATTTTTGCAGCGGAGCACTTGGCCCGGGCTGATCCGCGAGAAATCACGGGAGCGGAACTTTTTGGTTCTTTTTGGTTACAAAAAGAACAAGAAGGTACACTACAGGTCCATGCTTTCTCTTATTATCCCCGTCTTTAACGAAGAAGGAGCTGTACGCCAATGTATTGCAGATGCACAAAAGGCACTTGCGCAGTGTGGTACGGACTTTGAAATTATTGTGGTGAACGACGGCAGCACCGACGGCACTTCATTGATTTTAGACCAGTTGACACTGGAACATGTCAGCGTAGTGAAGCACAGTACAAATCGTGGCAATGGTGCCGCCATCAAAACAGGTATCCGCCATGCACACGGAGACACTATTGCGACGGTAGATGCAGACGGCACCTACCCCATTGCAGACATCCCGAAACTATTCAAAATAATGCAGGAATCGGGTGCAGATATGGTAGTAGCTGCAAGGCGAATGGGTTCCGAGAATACGACCATCTGCAACCGTATTGGGAAATTGATTCTTACGCGTCTTGCCATTCATCTCACACAAATGCACATACCGGATATTAATTCCGGCCTTCGGCTCATCAACCGTTCTCTGGTAGAAAAGTTTGCTCATCTCTTTCCGGATGGATTTTCTACGCATATCACCATTACTCTGGCGGCACTCACAAACGGGTACCGGGTGGAGTATGTGGCGACGGATTACTATGAACGGATCGGGAAGAGCAAGCTCTCCACCAATATGTATGGTCCACTGAATTTTTTCCGCTTCCTTTGCATTGTGGGCCGTATTGTCCTGTACTTTCGACCCATGCGTTTCTTTGTAGCACCAAGCGTACTGCTGTGCTGTGCTGCCATCGTAACGTTCATCTACGGAATAGTCGTACAAAATGACATCGCTCAAATGAGCCTCGTACTCCTTGTTGCAGGACTACAACTTGCATGTTTTGGATTACTGGCAGATATGATCTCGCGTGATTCCCAGAAGAAGTAGAATTGGAATTGCTATTGCACCCCAGGAAAGTGCGGTACTGTTTGTGTAATGAATCAGAATTTGCACTCGAAGCGTTTGCAGGGATGGCAGGGGCATTTACTGTATCACAGCCTGTTTCTCCTCCTTCTTTTGCTCCCGCTGCTCTTGGGAAAAGAGGCTTTTGGACACAAAGATGCACGCATGGAAGTGTACCCCTTCCTCACACTTCTGCATGGGCGCATTGGAACTGTGAGCATGCTGTGGAATGACATAAACTTTCATGGATTCCCCCACTTCGTTACGAACGGATATATTTTTCATCCTTTATTTTATCTTCTCCTTCCGCTCCTCTCTTCTGTCTCCACATTGCACTGGACGATTTTTTTCTATCTGCTTGGCGGGGCAGTATGTTGTACACAGGTTTTAAAACGTGAGGGCTTTTCGAACTACGCGAGTATGGCGGTAGGTGCGGTTTTTTGCTTACGACTCTGGCCGTGGATGTTTGCACCCGGAAATGCATTCATTCTTCTGCTTACGCCACTACTTCTTCTGGCCCTGCAAACAGCTACACAACGCACAAAAAAGGCAATAGTGATGGGAAGTGCCTCTATTGCATTTGCATGGCTGGGTGCCCATTTTCATTACGCAGTCATTCTCATGGCTGTAGGCCTCTTTTTTGCCGCAGCTCAGATGGTGAAGCAGAAGCAAAATAGAAAGAAATTTCTCCTGGCTGTGCTTTCCATGTATGTCATTGGAACTACCATTGGATTGCTACGGATTCTCCCGGCACTCGGTTACGCAGCACTTTCGTCGCGGGGTGCTCTTGTAGAACTGGAGAGCCGTACTATCGGAACACTGTTCCCCTTCCTGTATGTGCTTCCGGATTTCAGTGCACCATTTTTGAGCGGATCCATTGAAGTTCTGCCCTATATGGGAGCTGTACCGCTCGCACTTGTGCTTATTGCTGTGGGCAGCAGATGGCGCAGTTCGCTGGTATGGGCATGCCTGGGTACCTACATCTTTTCTGTTCTCCTTGCAGTTCCGCATTCCCCGCTGCTTGCTCTGCTTTCTGTGCTACCGGGATTCCGGGCACTTGGGTCACCCGCACGCTGGATACTTATAGGTGCCACAGCACTCCTTCCACTCTGCGCAGCGGGCTTTGACCTGGTTATTCGAGATGCCGGAAAAGCCCAGCAATACGTTGCCCGAGGGATGTGTTTGGTAGGAGGGTTGCTGGCTGCAGCCTCTGCACTGGCCTCTCTGCTCCCTACGCTGCTGGAATCTTTTCAGGGAAGTATCGCACGTTCATTTGATGCACGATTTTCAGTATACCTCGAAACAATCCCCTCTAAAGCTGCAGAGGCACTCGGTACACACCGGGAGTACCTGCAAATATTTGTTTCCCGGTTTCTCCCGTCACTCGCAGAGCGCGTGAGTACACAGTACGGTCTTCTGCAAGCACACATGCTCTTCCCCATACTCACCCTTCTTGCAGGAGGCCTGCTACTCATGCCTCGCTTCTGGGAAAAGATACCTGCAGCAAAGCGCGGTACTGTACTTTTTACTGGCTGCACCGCATCGCTTCTGCTCGTCTACGTTCCTCTTCAGTGGAGCCGCACAGTGGAGAGAGGCAATTTGGAAGAACCTTCAAAGACAGTGGTGTTTTTGCAGGAAAATGCACAGCGATCATTTTCGTTCCTCCCGAGCAGAGGACTGCGGGAGCAATTGCAGTTGCGCAACGCAACGCAGGAAGAAATTTTGAGCGCACAGAAGCACATCATGTTCACAAACCAAAATCTCCTATGGGGTATAGACACCGCAGATTACTACGAACCTCTGCACCCATTGCGTATGGCCAGACTCGTCGGTGCCATCGGCTCCGAAATAGTGCGACTGCCAGAGGCTGAATCTCTGGCACACTCTTCGCTCTCTATGGAAGAAACCCTCCGAGTATTGCAACAACGTCGCTTTGTTGTGAACCTTCTCGGCATCGACCATTTGGTGAGTACCTGGCCATTGGAGCAGGCAGGCTTCCGGAAGGTACACACAGAAGATGTGGCGGAAGGAAAAATGCTGGTATCTGTGTATGAAAACCCAGACACACTTCCCTTTGCCTATTTCCCCAAAGAAATCGAAACTATGGAACCGGACCCCGATGGCGCCTATGAAAGACTCCTTGGTCTCCGCGGCAATACCCCAGCAACACTCATCGAGTGTACGGAATGTGCAGGAAAAGAACGCCATTCTGGATTGGGAAAAATAACAGTGGAGTACAAAGAACCCACCAGAGTGGGACTCTCCACTTCTTCCACAGAAGACCAGTGGCTGGTTGTATCACAAAATTTCCTTCCGGGATGGCACATGCTCCTGGATGGAAATCGCTCGCCTGTAAGTCTGGCCAACACCGTGTTCCCCGCAGTGCGCCTGCCTGCAGGCAACCATGAAGTCATACTACAATTCACCTACCGGCAATTACTGGAAGACTCCATCGCACTTCTACGAAACCCGCAAGCTTCTCTTTGGCTCTGAATGATCACTCCCCTGTATTTTTCTTCTCCTTCATCCACCCACGATGATCATTGAGAATATCATCAATGATGTAGGGAGGACGTTTCTTCACCTCATCGAATATTTTTCCGACGTACTCACCAATAATGCTCAGACTGAGGAGCTGTACACCCCCAAAGAAGAGTACAAGCAGATAAATGGTAATGAGACCCGGAGGACTCTTTTCCGGCGGGAGAACAATCCAGGCCGTAAAATAGCCCACAATAGCTAAAAAGGAGAGGACCGTGAAAAAGAATCCGAGGTAGGTTATCCACTCCAGCGGTGCGCGTGAAAAGGAGATGATACCGTTCTTCGCATACCAAATGTAGCCACGCAGACTTGAGGGCGCACGCCTCCCGTCAAAGCGCTGGAGGCGGTGGTACTCTACACCGGTTTGCCTAAACCCGGTCCAGGCACGCAGGCCGCGGAGGAAGCGGTCGCGCTCGGGCATGGCATTTAAAGCATCTATCACCTTGCGATCCATGAGGGAAAAATCACCCACATCCACAGGAATACGAACGTAGGAAAGTTTGTGAA
This sequence comes from Candidatus Peregrinibacteria bacterium CG10_big_fil_rev_8_21_14_0_10_49_10, assembly GCA_002772545.1. Classification (GTDB taxonomy): domain Bacteria; phylum Patescibacteriota; class Gracilibacteria; order Peribacterales; family Peribacteraceae; genus GWB1-54-5. The sequence continues at coordinate 27,563 of PFDR01000040.1, forward strand.
GCAACCGGTAAAACACTCTGCGGCAAAAGTGGATGAGTCTTCCTTCCTCGCGACTGGTGCGTACCCCGTATACCACTTCAAACCCCTCCAGCCAGTTCTGCACCATTGCGGGGAAAAGTGCAGGCGGATCCTGCAGGTCTCCATCAAGAATAATGGCAGCATCTCCCGTGCAGTAGCGAAGCCCGGATGTAAAAGCCATTTGCGAATTGAAGTTGCGGGAGTGCGTGATCACCGTGAGATGCTGATCATTCTTTGCAAGTTCCCGAAAAATCTCCATTGCGCCATCCGGACTCCGGTCATTCACATAAATAATTTCGTAGTTGTTGGTAATCCCCTGCATTACGTCTGTTACCAGTTTATACATCTCGCGCACAGACCCCTCATCTTTGTAACAGATGGGAATTACAGAGATCTTCTTGTTGGTGAGCATAACGAGCCTAGTGTACAGTGATCCGCAGAGACTGCACGCAATTTTGCCGCTCTATAATGACTCCAAACACCTTCCCGACGCCCTCCGGCGCACTCATCTGTACAGCGGGTCCTTCCATATCGGAGAAGGAAATTTCATACGTGACGGACGCTATTACAAACTGCTGGGACGCGCGATGTTATGAGTACATCCAGAAATTGGAAGTGAAAATGGCCGAGTACTGCAAAACAGAATTTGCCATTGCAACCGGGAGTTGTACGGGTGGCTTACACTTGAGCCTCTGGGCACTGGGAATAGGCCCGGGAGATGAAGTGATTGTCCCCGATATGACCTGGGTAGCCTCCGCTGCACCCATTACCTACGTTGGTGCCACTCCGGTATTTGTGGATATTGAAAAAGACAGCTGGTGCATAGCAGCGGAAGCGATTGAGAAAGCCATCACACCAAATACAAAAGCAATTATTGCGGTACATACCTACGGCCACCCGGCCGATATGGATGCCATCAATGCTCTGGCAAAAAACAGGGGAATTATAGTAATAGAAGATGCTGCTCCTTCATTGGGGTCTACCTATAACGGCAAGAGAACCGGCGACTTAAGCGATGTGGGTGTGTTCAGCTTTCACGGTTCAAAAATTGCCGTGGCTGGCGAGGGAGGAGCCATTTGTACAAACAACAAAGAGCTGCATGATGCCATTCGGGTGATAGGAAACCATGGGCGGGACGGAGGCAGAATTCTTACGGCTGCGCGCTGGGGGACCAAGTATAATATGAGCAATCTCCAGGCGGCTTTCGCACTTGCACAGGTGGAAAGAATGGACGAACTCCTGGAGAAGAAACGCATGAACTACGAGTGGTACAAATGTGAATTGGAGGGGATAGAGGGGCTGCAGCTTTCTACGGAACGTCCCGGAGTTTCTTCCAACTGTTGGCAGACATCGTTTGTCATGGAAAAAGATTTTGGCATTTCACAGGATGATCTCATGGTGAAACTGAAGGATGTAGGAATTGATTCACGACCATTCTTCCCGCCTTTAAGCCGTCTACCTATGGTAGACCAGGATCTTCATGAGCAAAATCCCGTCGCCTACTTCGTTGGAGACCGTGGACTCAACCTCCCGAGCAGGCACGATCTGACGGAGGAAGATGTGCAATACATTGGAAAGGAACTGCGACGCATTCTTCAGAAAGCATGAAAATATTTCTTCTCGCCAACCAATGGCCGGGATGGAAAGTAGCAGAATTTCTGGCAGGCCAGGAAGAGGATGAAATCGTAGGCCTCTGTTTACACAAGCCAAACAGACAAAAGGGTGTAGAGAAAATTATTGCTGCAACAGGATTGCCGCCGGAACGTATCTACACTGCACCGGATCTGCGTGACCCGGAGAAGCTGCAGGAAATACAGGCGCTGGGAGCTGATATTTGTATTGCTGCATTTTGGTACTACATTCTCAAGCCCGACTTTCTTGCTCTGTTCCCGCATGGAACCATCAACTTCCACCCAGGGTACCTACCCTACAACCGCGGAATGAACCCCGATGTCTGGCCATTTGTGGATGGGAGTCCTGCCGGTGTCACGCTGCACTACATAGATGAGGAGGTTGATACGGGAGACATCGTCGCCCAACGCAAAGTGGAGTTAGAGCCGGTAGATAACGACAAATCGCTCTACAATAAAACCCTTCGCGAGATTGTGGATCTGTTTAAAGACACATGGCCCATCATCCGTACAGGAAATGTACAACCTGTAAAACAGGACGATTCCATTGCAACAAAGCACAAGGAGGAGGACCGCTATATTATAGAAAAGCTCAATCTGGATGCTCCTACAACCGGACGAAAGTTTCTCGACCTTCTCCGGGGTCGCACCTTTCGCCCTTACCCCTCCTGCTATTTTGAAGAAAACGGAAAGAAGGTCTACGTCCGTGCTGAACTGTGCTACGAGGAAGATGCGGAATGGAACGGAGGCAAAGGCAAATGGGACTACACCGAAGATTTGGAGTAAAAAAGCGGTCACTGCTATTTAGCTCATCTGTATTTCATGAGAAGATGCCTGTACATGGGTATTCTCTTAAAACAGGAATTGGCTGACTTAGAGAAGAAGAGCAGGCAGATTCGTGCGAGTGCGGTAGAGATGGTCTGCAACAGCCACAGTGCTCACTTGGGCTCCGCTCTCTCTATGGTTGATCTGCTGACAGTGTTGTACTTTTGGTACCTCAAGGTGGACCCGAAAAATCCAAAGGATTCCGAGCGCGACCGTTTTGTACTGAGCAAAGGGCACGGAGGTTCCGGGCTCTATGCCACTCTGGCGGAGAAGGGATTCTTTCCTAAAAAGGAACTGGAAACCTATGGAAAGGATGGCAGTTTATTTGCAGTGCACCCCAGCTCCAAAATGGTACCGGGGGTGGAAGCCTCCACCGGTTCGTTGGGGCATGGTCTTCCCATAGGACTCGGCATGGCTCTGGCCGCAAAGTTGGATGGAAAGCCCTACCGTACTGTTGTCATTACAAGTGACGGTGAATGTGACGAAGGGTCCACATGGGAAGCAATTCTCGCTGCCGGACACTGGAAGTTAGACAATCTCATCTGCATTGTGGACTACAATAAAATTCAGAGCTTCGGACGTACGGAAGAAGTGATGGATTTAGAACCCTTTGCGGAAAAGTTCCGTTCCTTCAACTGGAGCGTATGCGAAATAAATGGCCACAACCACGAGGAGATTGCAGAAGCCCTTCATAAGGCACCACTGGAAAAAGGTAAACCCACAGCCATCATTGCCCACACAGTAAAGGGGAAAGGCTGGAGTGCGGAAATGGAGAACACCGTGGAGTCGCACTACACCCCACCAAATCAAAACGATGTGGATCGCTTAAAATCCTGCCTCAGCTAATGCGCAATACGTTCATCAAAACTCTCACGGAGATCGGCAAGAAGGATACGAATGTTATGCTCCTCACCGGAGACCTGGGATTCAATGCACTCGAACCTTTTCGGGACGCCCTCCCCCGGCAATATGTAAATGTGGGTGTGGCAGAACAAAATATGGTGGGTGTGGCTGCCGGGCTGGCACTGAGCGGGAAGAGAGTATTTTGTTACTCCATCATTCCATTTGCCACCTTTCGCTGCTGTGAACACATTCGTGACGATCTCGCCTATCACAATCTTCCTGTCACTATGGTGGGAGTGGGTAGTGGCTATGCGTACGGCATTCTGGGCTCCACCCACCACTCACTGGAAGATGTTGCCGTGCTACGCTCGTTTCCCAATATGACTGTGCTCTGCCCGGGAGATCCCCTGGAAGTAGAAGCACTCACGCATGGAATAATGAAACAACATGGCCCCTGCTATCTGCGACTTGGAAAGGCGGGTGAGCCAAACATTCACAAAAAACCTCTGGAGAACTGTGCTATTGGCAAAGCTATCACGCTGCACACAGGTAAAGACGTGACCATTGTAGCTACAGGCTCCATGCTGCAGACGGCAGCGGAGGCAAGGGAACTTCTGGAAACGGAACATATTTCTGCGGGACTGGTAAGCATGCACACGCTCAAGCCTTTCGATGAGGAAATTGTGCAAAGAGTAGTGCAGGAAACGGCACTGATTGCCACCGTGGAGGAACACAGCGCTATAGGCGGTCTCTCTTCCGCTGTAGCCCAGGTGCTTTCGCAAATGTCCGGCCACGCACCGCACCTTACTATTGCAACTCCCGATTCTTTCGCTACAGACACAGGATCGCAGAAATTTTTCCGGGAGAAGGTGGGGCTGACCGCAGAGAAGATTGCCGCAAGTATTCGCCATTACCTTCCTGCCCATGCCTAAACCTATAGAAGCCATTGCACGCAGTACAAAAACAAGACACAATCATCTTCCCATGGCAGATGAAAAGCGGAACATTGCATATACCAAGCCGGTCTTCGATGAATCGGAGATCGACGCCGTGTTGGAGGTACTCAAAAAGGGATGGTTGGGGATGAAGGATAAAGCGGAAGAACTCGAAGCATCCATAGCCAGGAAGATAGGCACAACACATTGCAGACTGTGCAATTCCGGATCCTCCGCGAACTTACTGGCTATTTCGGCATTGGAGCTCCCCAGGGGCAGCGAGGTCATTACACCTGCCTGTACATTCCCTACCACTATCAACCCCCTCATACAGAACAACCTGGTCCCTGTACTGGTGGAAGTTACAACGGGGTTTGTGCTGGATGCCGAAAAGGTGGAACAGGCAGTGAGCGAAAAAACAAAGGCAATTATGGTGCCCCAATTACTGGGAAATGTGGCCAATATGGACCTCCTCACTGAGATTGCAGAGAAACATGATCTCGTCATTATTGAAGATTGCTGCGACGCATTTGAGAGCCGATGGAATGGAAAAAATTGCGGTACGTTTGGTAAGGCCGGAACCTACAGCCTGTACGCCTCACATCACTTTACTGCTGCCGGGGAGGGGGGCGCTCTGGTCACAAGTGACAAAGACTACTACAACCTTATACAGCAGTACCGAGACTGGGGAAGGCGCGGTACATGGGGCTGGGATGAGAGTACGCGCTTTGATGTAAGTCTGAGTGACGGAACACCATTTGATGAACGTTACTACTTCCGCAACATCGGGTACAATCTGAAAATGACAGAGATACAAGCAGCCTTTGCCTTAAAGCAAATGGCAAGGTTGGATGGCTTCCGTGAGCGACGCGTTACCCACTTCCAAAAGCTTTACGGCGCCTTCCGGGAACAATTCTCCGACTTCTTTGAGCTCGTTACCTGGCACGAGAAGGCGGATCCCGCCTGGTTTGTCTTCCCCTTCCTGGTGCAGGAATCCGCACCATTTACCCGCAATGAGGCTATTGGGTTCTTTAATAAATGGGGAGTAGAGGGCCGCACGCTCTTTGTGGGAAACATACTGCTGCACCCGGCCTATCAGCACATTGAACACCGTGTTGCCGATGATCTTTCGTTCAGCAACCAAATTGCAAAACGAGGGATGTTCATAGGAATAGGACCACAAATGGAGCCGGAAGATCTCGACTACATCGTGGAGGTAACGCGGAAGCTCTGCACACAGTAGCAAAGCAACTATGAGAACGAGCCTATGGAGGTAGCATTTGGTATCATCCGTGTATGATTTTTAGTTCGTATGCATTTTTGTTCGTCTTTCTGCCCATTACGTTCTGTGGATTTGCGCTGCTCACCTATTTTAAAAACGAATATGTACTTGTTGCCTGGCTTGTAGGGGCTTCGCTTCTTTTCTATGGTTACTGGAATCCCCCGTATCTGCTTCTGCTCCTACTCTCTACGGGATGTAACTATGCTTTTGGAAAAGCGATTCATAGAGCAACGCAAAAGAGGAAGATGTGGATGGTCATTGCTGTGGGGCTAAACCTCGCGTTACTGGGATACTTTAAGTACGCAAACTTCTTTGTGGCAAACCTCAATGCTGTATTGCATGCAGATGTACACCTGCAGCATATTTTCCTGCCACTGGGCATCTCGTTTTTCACTTTTCAGCAAATTGCCTACATCGTGGATGTGTACCAGCGCAAGGCCGAACAGACGAGCCTGATGCATTACTGCCTCTTTGTCAGTTTTTTCCCGCAACTCATTGCAGGACCCATTGTGCATCACAAAGAAATGTTGCCGCAGTTCACCAGGCAGAATATCTGCTCCATACAATCAAAGAATATTGCCATAGGTCTTACTATTCTCCTCATGGGTTTTTGTAAAAAAACCGTGATAGCAGACAGCCTTGCCCCGTTTGCAAACAGTGTGTTTTTGGCTGCAAAAAGTGGAACTGCCCTCACCTTCTACCAAGCCTGGGGAGGCGCACTCACCTACACCATGCAACTGTATTTTGATTTTTCAGGATACATAGACATGGCCATAGGCATGGCTCTGCTCTTTGGCATTCATCTGCCACTGAACTTTAACTCCCCCTACAAAGCGCTGAATATTCCGGACTTCTGGCGCAGATGGCACATGACACTCTCGCGGTTCATTCGTGATTACCTCTACATTCCCCTTGGGGGGAACAGAGGCAACCTCCTCAAGCGCTCTTCAACCCTCATCATCACCATGACGCTGAGCGGACTCTGGCATGGTGCAGGTTGGACATTTATATTCTGGGGACTCCTCCACGGTTTTTACATGGTAGTGCATCACTGCTGGCATGCTCTGCGAAGAGAGGTGGTGGAATACCATTCAGGAATACATATGGCGGTATCCGTATTTTCACGCTGGTTCCTCACCTTTCTTGCCATCACCATTGGATGGGTCTTTTTCCGATCAGAAAATTTTGCCTCGGCCTGGTCTCTGCTCAGTACCATGTTCTCTACAGAAACGCTTTCGCCTCTGCCCTACATACACGAGTTCGGCTTGTGGTGGGCAAAAGACATTGCGGGGATTCGGGTTCCCGAGTGGATATACGGAATGTTCTGGTTGGGAATGAGCAGTGCGATTGCATTCACTGCACCCAATACGCAACAGATCATGCAGAATGTTCTTGGCCCGTTCTACGAAAAAGAACATCTGAAAACCTGGAGCTTATTTTCGGTGAAATGGCGACCGACCCTATGGTTCGCTCTCCTTGGTGCAGTGATAACCGTCATGAGTATTGTCTTTCTCACGCTCTACCAGGAGCGTGAATTCCTCTACTTCCAGTTCTAATGTACAAACGCTATCTCATTGCCTACGGAATCTTTCTTGTCCCGCTGCTCACGCCGCTCATTACAAATTACGTGTATCTGGAAAAAGCGGGAGAATACATGCCACTGAGTGAAATAGTTGCGGAGCAGAGAGCACAACCATTCTGCCTCTATGGCTCCGGCGTGCACTCCGATTTCTTCCATTACAAACTGGAAGGGTACCGCCAGACAAAACCGGATGTGGCAGTCATAGGATCCTCCAGGGTTATGCAGCTACGTCAGGAGTTCTTTGCCGACTCTCTCTACAATCTGGGAGGGAGCATTACATCTGTAGATACTGCCGAACACATCACAAACCTCATGCTCCGGGAGCATATTCCAAAGGTCATTATTATTGGACTGGACTACTGGTGGTTCCTGGAAGAATCACGCTTTCCTGTAAAAACACTCGCGCCCCCAAAAGAGAAACAACGCAGACACTTAAGCTCTCTTATTCTCCCCCTTTCCTGGTTCAAACGCGGTCGACTCAGTGTATCGACGTACACAGATGTATTGCTCCACGGTCGGGAAGCTGCAGCGGGTTGCCGTATAGGTGTACGGGCAATCCATGAAAATAGCGGCTTTAACAAGGACGGAGCGCACTACTATTCTTTTGCATATAAACCCGATGCGGGGGGAGAGCTTGCGTATGATCGTTTCGCCGAAGCACGGGAGTGGGTCACAACGGGGGAAAATGTCTACCGCCACTTCCAGACCGTTCGGGAAGACCAGGTAGAAAGATTTATTCGCCTCATAGAGCATCTGCAGGAACGGGGCATAGAAGTAGTGGTGTTTGTCCCACCGCTTCCACCGCAAATGCTTGCCGCCATTGCAGAAAAGCCGAATGAGTATGCCTACCTCCCAAGATTATTCTCTCTATTCCAAAACAAAGGATTCCCCTTTTACAACTTTCATGACACACAATCATTGGGGTCAAATGATTGTGAATTTTTAGATGAAGCGCATGGGGACCACATTGCGTTTGCACGGATTCTTCTGGCAATGGTAAGGGGAAAGAGTCTGACCTCACGTCTGGATACAGAAGAATTACAGAGAGTAGTACGCACTGCTGCCCCCCCCTTCACCAACGATCTGTACGCCATACGCTGTGAAAAGATTCAGAATGGCCAAATACGGAGTTTGCAGGGAGGAGAACCGAAATAGAAAGATACCTGTGGTGAGGAAAATTTTGCCACGCTGAAATTTATACAGACTCTGGTAACTTTAAAAAATGGAGAAAACGGCAAGATTCTTCATAAAAGTCCTTGACCCCTCTTGCACATGAATTATGATGTTTCGGCTGTATCGGCCTCGGTGTGGTTTGTAGCCACATGGAGTCCGAATGTTTTTCAGCTCCTTACCCTTACAAAGTATGGATAGCGCTCATTCACATCATTGTAGAGTAGAGAAGTGTGGCCATCTGCGCGCTATCCCGAGCTTGTCGAAGGATAGATGACGCAGCATGGACCTACTAAACTTATAAACTAAACTAGAAATAACTAGTTTTCCTTTGACCAAATTTTATATGGTCATCTCTTATACCATGGAGTGATGCTACTTGCCGTGTACCCAACGTGGTACGTGGTGCATCTACTTCGTGGTTGATCTGAGAGTCATGCCTCTGGCATGTACTTGATGATCTTTTCGAAGAGTTTGATCCTGGCTCAGAGTGAACGCTAGCGGTGCGCCTAACACATGCAAGTCGCGCGAGGCTTCGAGCCGAGCGGCG
>PFDR01000027.1 GCA_002772545.1 Candidatus Peregrinibacteria bacterium CG10_big_fil_rev_8_21_14_0_10_49_10
CAGATGCTATGGCAGGCCAGAGCCGTCTGCAGCGGGCAGCGGAACAATTTGGTATGACCACAGAAGAGTTGCAGGCGGAGCTGGATGCCGGAAAAACATTGCGTCAGGTTGCTGAGGAGCGTGGTGCAGAGAGAGCGCGCATGGGAACCGGAGCAATGCAATTGCCCGACTCTTCTTCCGGTGCCGCAACAGGTTCGACAAAGCAGGCCGAAACTTCCCGCTGAAGTTCCTTGTCCCTTGATCCTATTTTTCCCTAGAATAAGCCCTTCATGTCATATTTCTCCTCTCTCCTCTCTCGGCTGCGTTCAGGGAATCTCCCTCGACTTCTTGCCGAGCTCCAGTGGAAAAGTGTGCTGCTTGGTCTGGCCACGCCACTCGTTTTTGCAGGAGGATACGGTGTGCTCAAAGCAGACTCGGTAGACCAGACGGTGCTTGCTGATCTGGTCACTGTGGGTCGGCGCAACATCTCTCTCTCCATAAAAGCACTGGGAACGGTCACCTTGGCGAACGAACAACAGATGCGCTTTAACGTGCAGGGGAAGGTGCAGAAGGTTCATGTAAAAGTGGGAGATGCCGTACAGCGTAACGCGCTCATTGCTGAGTTAGATAAAACGGATCCCAATGCAGATATTCGTCAGGCACAACTTGCTGTGAATGATGCTGTATTACGGTTGCAGGAACTGCAAGCAGGCCGCAATCAAACTCTCCTCTCGGCGCAAAATAGCGTACGTGATTTGGAGCGGCAGCTCGAAGAAGCGCATGGAGATCTCCCCTCACAACAGATGCAGGTGAAGGACACCGTTGCACAGGCGGAGAGAACCGTGCTTGAGAAGGAAGCTGCATACAAAAAGTCACTGCGGGATCTTGGAGTAAGCATAGAGAATGCCATTACAGATGCCGACAGTCTCTTAGATGACATCATTTCCATTTTGAGTGGCGAATCTGTAATACGTGGAGCTACCCGTTACAAGACGTTTGATATCGATTTCCTCTTTAACGATTACACTCTCAAGACGAAGACAGAGTTTGCCTACTACGATGCCACCAACGCCTACAATGCCCTGCGAGAAAAATACGGTTCTCTCATCAATGTAGAGGACACCAAAAAACTGCAATCTGCACTACAAGATGCTATAGACATGGCACAGAAGATATCTGATTTTACCAATGTATCCTACTCATTCCTCAAAACAGCAGTTCCTCAGGATAGCAAGTACACGGATGCTGATCTCAATGCTTTGAAGGCAAGCATGAATGCCTACCGCAGCACAGCCATTACGCTTATAGATACACTGCGCGATCAGCAGGCAACACTCACGCAGCCGGGTAAGAATACAGCCATGCAAGATCTGGAGAACGCGCGTGAGTCTTTGGCACTACTTGAATCGGAACAGAAGAATAAAACAACTACTGCAGATTCTGCTGAGCGATCTCTTTCCAATTTAAACGATAAACTGCGAGTGGAGCAGCAGAAGTGGGAGCAGACTAAAGTGAGTGTGGACGTGCAGATAAACCAGCAGAAGAATGCTCTGGCCCAAAAGCAGTTTGCGCTCGAAAAAGCGCGTCGTGCTCTGGAGAACTACGAACTTCGTGCACCCTTTGACGGCGTTGTTCGTCGTGTGGATTTTCAAGTGGGAGACAACCTCCTGGCGGATGCAGGTGAAACAAAATATGTGGTGTTGGAAAACCCGGCGTATTTCATAGTTACGGTACAACTGGATCAAATAGACGTGGTTCATGTGAAGGAAGGGCAAAAGGCGGCTATCACATTTGATGCTATACCCGGTGTGACGTTTCAAGGCGATATTGGACTCATAGACACCACTCCCATTCAGACTTCCGGCGTGGTTTCCTACGAGGTGCAAATAGTGCTGGAACCGAGTAAGGAGTACACCATTCTTTCGGGCATGACTGCCAAGGTAGAAATTCTGACCGCCTCGGCAGAAAATGCAGTGGCTGTTCCCAGTCTTGCGCTGAGTACACAAGGAAACAGGATGTTTGTTGTGGGAGAGGATGGTGGAAGAATCCCAGTACAAACGGGCATGACAGATGGAACCTATACCGAGATTCTTTCGGGTCTACAGGAAGGGGATCGCATACAGTCTGTGAATGTATCACTCACTGCGACGCAGAGTGCGAACCAGCAAAATGCCGATTCCCGTGGCGGACTCATTCCATTGGGAGGAGGAGCATTCCGTGGTGGTTCAGGAGGAGGAGGCGCTACACGACGTTAGTGTTCCAGTTTCTTATGATCCAACTTACAGATATTGTAAAAACCTACACACTTGGCACGCAGACACTGACCGTGCTCAGGGGTGTTTCACTCACCATACACAGCGGAGAGTTTGTTTCTATTATGGGTCCCTCGGGTTCGGGAAAATCCACACTTATGAACATTATTGGTCTTCTGGATACGCCCTCTACGGGGACGTACACACTGGAAGACCGGCAGGTCAGTGGACTTTCAGAAAGAGATCAGGCAGAAGTGCGTAGCAGGCGCATAGGCTTTGTTTTCCAGGCGTTCAATCTTCTGCCCCGCATGGATGCTCTACGGCAAGTGATGCAGCCATTGCTCTACCAGGGGATTCATCGTACGGAGGCCACCCAATTGGCGGAAGAGTCACTCAGGGCAGTCGGTCTCGCAGAGCGTATGCATCACCTTCCCAATGAACTTTCCGGAGGGCAGAAGCAACGTGTTGCCATAGCGCGTGCTCTCGTTACACATCCGGCGCTCATTTTGGCAGACGAACCCACAGGTGCATTGGACTCCACAACCGGCAACGAGATTATGGCTCTGCTCGATGATCTCAATGCCAAAGGAGTTACCATTGTTATGGTGACGCACGAACCGCATGTTGCTGAGCACGCAGCAAGAACCATCCATATTTTAGACGGACTCATTCACAACCCGTAATGCTCTACATTCTCGAAAACATTCGTAGCGCTTTCGATGCCATTCGCAGTAACAAACTGCGTTCGGGGCTCACTATGCTCGGTGTCATCATTGGTGTTTCTTCGGTGGTGCTTATGGTGGGTATAGGGAAAGGTTCCCAACAGGCGGTAACAGAGCGTATTCAGAGTCTGGGAACCAACCTGCTGATGGTGCGTCCGGGAAGCCCCTCCCAGTCCAACGTGCGTTCACTCTTTCGTCGCTCCGGAGGGGGAAGTTCTTCTACCACGCTCTCCACCGACGATGTGACTGCAATACGTGAACATGTTCCCGGTATTGCTCATATTTCTCCCGAGCTCTCCGGCAACATGCAGGCCATAGTGGGTAACTTGAATATGCAAACGAATGTCATAGGAGCTACCCCCGAGTATGTGTCTGTCAATAACTTTGATGTCGCTTTTGGTTCATTCATTACGGATGAGCACCTTGTTCAGAGGCAAAAAGTGGTGGTGCTCGGGCAGGAAGTAGTACGGACACTCTTTGGAGAAGAAAATCCTATTGGGAAAGACATGCGACTGGAAAATCATATCTTTACCGTTATAGGCATTATGGAGGAAAAAGGCCAACAGGGTTTTTCCAACCAGGACGATGTGGCCTTTATTCCTCTGAGCACTATGCAGCAGCGGGTGCAGGGGACCGATAAACTCAGTTCGATCAACATCTCCGTCGCAAAGCAGGAAGAAATGGAGCGTGTAAAAACAGTCATTGAAAGTGCGGTGCTGAGCCGTCACCGTATCACCAATCCCGCAGATCAGGACTTTAACGTAGTAAACCAGGCAGATGCTGTGGAAACACTCAACGAGGTCACTCAAACGTTCACTTTTCTCCTCGGGGGCATAGCAGCCATCTCACTCCTTGTAGGAGGCATAGGAGTGATGAACATTATGCTGGTCTCTGTAACCGAACGCACGAGGGAAATCGGTATCCGAAAAGCCATTGGGGCAAAAAAGCGCGACATCCTCCAGCAGTTCCTTGTGGAATCTATGGTACTCAGCGTGCTTGGTGGCGGTATAGGAGTGCTGCTCAGTTACATGGGTGCCTGGCTTGTTTCGCACTACGCACAGACCAAAGCCATTATCTCTTTGAATTCCATTTTCCTTGCCTTTAGCTTTTCGATAGCTATTGGGATCTTTTTTGGTATCCTTCCCGCATGGAAGGCAGCTAAACTCAAACCTATAGATGCATTGCGATATGAATAATATTTTACTACTCATTGCACTTTCATTTCTGTCTGCTTGTGCAAATCCACCCGTTGGAAAAACAGTATTGCCGTCCGTTTCTTCCAGTGTCTCCTCGTTGTACACGAAGCAAGATGTGGATGAGTGGCGTATGCCTCTTACACATGGGAAGGAACGCATCACAAAGAAATCATTTGGCATCCATGTTCTTCCAGAAAATTCACCCGTAAGCCCCGAGCGTTTCAGTGGATATCATACGGGTGTAGATTTTGAGATACTCTCGGGGGAAGAGGGTATGGATGTTTCGGTGGTATCAGTATGTGCAGGTGCCGTAACCTTCCGGCATTGGGTAAAAGGATATGGAGGTGTGCTCATACAGGAATGTGCGCTACCCAATGCAGATCGTGTTTCCGTTCTCTATGGGCATCTCAATATTAATTCAATTCTTCTGTCTGTTGGTGACACTCTTTCTGTGGGGGATCGTATAGGACTACTGGGAGAAGCCTATAGTGACCAAACAGATGGTGAACGTAAGCACCTGCATCTTTCTGTACATATAGGGAGCGCGAGAGAGTTGCGTGGGTATGTGGAGAAGAATGATGAGCTGAAGGAGTGGATGGATCCGTTGCCGTTACTTTTGGGAACATAACATTTCAGCAAAGTGAAGGTGCACGTGTAGAATTGTCTTTGCGTATGATCGACTCCCATGCTCACCTTGCGGACAAACAATTCTCCAAAGATCTGGATGCTGTACTTAAGAGGGCGAAGGAGGCAGGAGTGGCTCGGTGTATTGCTATATCAGATGATCTAGATGAAGCTAAAAAATGTCTTCAATTAGCAGAAAAATATGAACAAATATTTTGTACAGTTGGAGTACATCCGCATGTCAGTGTGCAGCTACCGGCGGTCGGACTTCAGCAGGTGATTGCCCTGGCACAATCCTCACAAAAGGTAGTGGCTATAGGAGAAATAGGACTCGATTATTACTACGATAACTCTCCAAGAGATGTACAGAAGGAGGTCTTTCGTTCCCAATTGCACATTGCAAAAGAAATGAAGATGCCTGCAGTTGTTCACTGTCGTGAGGCTATTGCAGATCTCAAACAAATCATCACCGAAGTCGAACCGCCTTCCCTTGTACTGCACTGCTGCACGGAGAAGTGGGAGGATGTCTTATCCCTCGTCGAAAGGGGATACTTCCTCTCCTTTACAGGAATTGCCACGTACCCAAAGGCAGAAGATATTCGAAACACCATCCGGCAGTGTCCTTTGGGGCAACTGATGATCGAAACAGATGCGCCCTATCTTGCCCCTATTCCGTATCGCGGCAAGCGCAACGAGCCGGCGTTTGTACGGGAAGTTGCCACACTCATTGCAGAAATATGCGGAAAGAGTCCGGAAGACATAGATACTATAACGACTGCGAATACGGTGGCATTCTTTGGGTTGCCTGCCTAAGATGAGGCAGATGCGCTTGTAGCTCAGCTGGATAGAGCGTCAGCCTCCGAAGCTGAAGGTCGTGGGTTCAAATCCCGCCAAGCGCACCACTTTTTTCTATGTAGAATCAAAATCAAACGGGAAGATTGGAAATCTTGTTCTTGCATACTTCTCGGAACATTCGTAGCATGCATTCCGTTTTCATAAATGAGATCTTGCGGATGTAGCTCAGTTGGCTAGAGCGTCGCCTTGCCAAGGCGAAGGTCGCGGGTTCGAATCCCGTCATCCGCTCCACCCGTCTTCGTTCGCCTACGGCATAGTCCGAGTGAAGCGAGGACGGAGCCGAGCACTCAGTGTATGCTGACAAACAAGACCCTTGTGCACCTGCGGGATTAGTACAGTGGTAGTACGTTGGCTTCCCAAGCCAGAGATGCGGGTTCGATTCCCGTATCCCGCTCCACCTTTCCAAATACGAATATTCTTGCTACAAAGAAGAAGTGGACACGTATGATATTCTTATTGTTGGCGGTGGAATGGCAGGTCTTGGCTGTGCAAGAGTTCTGAGAGAAAAGGGTGCTACGGATTTTTGTTTGGTTACTGAACATGTGGGAGGCAGGGCACCCTTAACCGGCCATGATGCACTGAGTTCAGCATGTTATGCACGCAGTGATTATTGCCATATGCAACCATTTCTCTCCTATGGAAGAAGGGCAAGTATCTGGAAAGGGAGGCTGATAACGCAAGAGAAGAAATGGCGTCCCAGTGCTATTGCACTTCGGCATCCCATTCTCTTTTTAAGCTTTGTGTTTCACATCTGGAGATTCGATCGGCGGTATCAAAGGTTCATGCGTAGAAATGAATTCATGTCACAGAAAGAATCCATGGAGAAGGATCCTGAACTGCTTAAAATCTACAACCAGTCCGCCTCAGATTTTCTCCATGAGCATGGTCTTGCACCTCTGGGTACAGTGTTAATCAGTACTCTGGTGCGTGTGACAAGTTTTTTGTCACTCGAGGAATCTTCTGCTTTTCTTATGCTTTGGATATGGCTAATTCTTCTGCGTCGTGCGCGTGAGTGCACCGTAGATGGAGAGAAGATAACGGAGAACCTTCACTTCTGTATTACACTGGATTGTGTGTGCTCCATTAAACAGAAGAAGGATGAGTGGGTAGTAGAAACAACATCCGGCCATACCATGGCAGCACGGCGTTTAGTCATGGCGACTCCTATTACGGTCACACAGAAATTACTGAACATCTCATCGCCCGGGCGTACAGATCTCAATGTATTCATGGCAAAAGTGAGAGGAACTGCGAAAAAAAAGTACGTAGATGGCCGGTACAATGTGTTTCCTATGGGTTGCCCGGATGTTTCGATTATTGACGGTGAAGATGGCACGTATGAACTCTATTCCCTGCGGGCTGACTTTGATCTCTCTCATTACTTTGATGACTACTGTGTGCTTTACACAAAAAGCTGGGAGCCTGCTGCATGCCTTGGAAAGGAACTGCATTTTTCACAGAAGGGAAACAATCTGTTCATTGTGGGGGATTGCAATTTCCCCTGTCTGGAGGCTGCGTATGTTTCGGGTATGCAGGCTGCCAAAGCTCTACTTGAAAGGATGTAAGCTTTCCGCGTCCTTTAGGAGCAGTATGACAGAGTAGTCAGGTATAGACATAATAATAAAAATATTATATAATATATATATGACCAATTCCAAAGTATTCTTCATATTCTTCATGGCTCTCACGGTTCTTTTTGAGCTTGCGGGGGATTATTTGTTTAAGAAGTGGTCACTTACAAGTAATCGCTACACCATAGGGGCAGGATTACTCATGTATTTCATTGGCACAGTCTTCTGGGCTTTTTCTCTCAAGCACGAAGAGCTTTCTCAGGCAATTATTGTTTTTGTGCTTCTCACTATGATTGGTGCAGTCCTTATAGGCTCGTACCTATTCGGAGAACATGCGACTCTTCTGAATAAGCTGGGTATTCTTCTGGCATTGCTGAGTGTGGTTATGATTGAGTGGTAGTGTCGTATGCAGGATACAGGGCTGTGTCTTGTACAGATGTTCGATTGGGGCTCTGGCGCTAAAACCCAATTTCTGCTACAATAATAGGATGATTTCCAAAAATTATTTCTGGGTTTTCACAGCTCTGCTCCTCTTCGCAGCCTGCACATTGCCTGTTACGTATGCAGCTGAGCCGAGTCAGGTGCAAACAGATATCACTTTAATCCAGTCACTGGGGGAGTCTCAGACCATAACTGTATCCGATCCTGAGCCTTTCTCTGTTTTGCTGGCTTACTTCAATAATTCCCGGGGCTGGATTTTGGATGTAGCGGTCGGCTTTGCTGTGGTGTGGGTGCTTGTGGGAGGAATTCAGTTCATGGTTTCCGGCAACAACTCCGGAAAGCGGCAGGAAGCTGTCTCCCGTATGATATGGGCAATCGCAGGTCTGCTCATTCTGCTTTTCTCCGGATTTATTCTGCGTACTCTCAACGGTACATTCTTCGTCTAATGAAACGCTCCCTCTTTTTTGCCGGCATTCTTCTGGCACCTCTGCTCGCCTTTGCACAGGATGGAGCGTGCGGAGTAATTGGAAGCAGTTTTTGCGATCCCAGTGGTGGGAATGCAGTTATTTCTAACGGACTCACACAGTTGGGAAAGTTTTTTGTGGGTATTGCAGCCGGAGCATCTGTGCTCTTTGGTGTGTTCGGAGGTATGCAACTACTTCTGAGTTTTGGTGATGAAAGTAAAATTACCAAAGGCCGTAATTCCATGATTTTCTCTCTGGCCGGCTTTGCACTGGTTCTTGCCTCTCAGGCGATTGTGTCCATTACCGTGGGAGAAGTGGGTGACTTAACCGACACACAAAATCCGTTCTTAGACATTATGAAAGTCGCCGTGAGCATGATGGTCAATTCGCTGAATGCCGTCTTTGTTCTCATTATGATTCTTACCGGTATCCGTATGGTGATAGCGGAAGGGAAGTCCGACGAGTTTTCCAAGGCAAAGAAGGCATTTATTTACGCATTCGTGGGGGCGTTCTTTGTGAATCTTTCCCGGGCCTTCGTACAGGGCATTCTTCATTCCAGCTTCGGCGGTTAACCATGGCACATTTTCTCCACACTCTTCTCGGCTTCTTCCTCATCCAGACGGCACATGCCTCCGTATGGGATAGGTATGCCGATGTGTTCGGGGGTGACAGGACCGGCAGAGATTTTGTGGCTCAAAAGTCCGTAGCTGTAGGAAATATTGCACTGCAGTTCATTACAGGCGGAGCCGTACTGGCCATTATGTGGGGCGGCATCAAGATGATTTCTTCCGCAGGCAATGATGAAGGCAAGGAAAACGCAAAGAAGATTGTAATGTATGCAGTGGGGGGACTCATATTTGCCATCCTTTCCAAGGCGATCATCGTATTCACCCATAGTTTTGTGGATGGGTTTGCCGGCTAAAGATCCTTCTGTTTCTTTGGGTCTGGATCTTCTTCTCCGTGCGTGCTTTCGCTACTCTGTTTTTGTTATGCCACGCCGATACGTCACCACTGCCATCGATTATCCCAACGCAGCTCCGCACATGGGGCATGTGCTTTCCGTGAAAGGA
>PFDR01000042.1:0-235 GCA_002772545.1 Candidatus Peregrinibacteria bacterium CG10_big_fil_rev_8_21_14_0_10_49_10
CTAAACCAACTAAATTTGAAAACTTGCAAGGTTCGCTTCCTGTTCCGCACTTTACAAGTTGAGCATTAACTAAAAATGGAGCAAAAATAATCAATGATACAAACAGAAAAGAAACGATTTTCATTTTGTGTGTCCTAGTCCTGATCATCTTAATAAATTATTAAGCTCTATCTGAGCAGTTGAAATAGCCTTTGACTCTGATGCCCTGCCGGAAATTACGGAATTTATCATACTG
>PFDR01000042.1:348-6336 GCA_002772545.1 Candidatus Peregrinibacteria bacterium CG10_big_fil_rev_8_21_14_0_10_49_10
CCAGTATGTTTCCTCTATGGCCAGTTTCATAGCGTCGTCCAAAGGAAGGTAGTGTTCAATCTCCTTCTCTTTTCCTTCTATGCGAAACAGTTTCTTCATGGTGCGGTAGGTGCCCCAGGGGTAGTACTGCTTTCTCCGGCTCCTCTTCCTGTGGTCGTTGCCACCCTCTTCGTCCGTGTCCGGTTCGGGATCTGCGCGTTCCATTTTTTCGGGCATGCCTTCTTTTGTCCACTGCACTTTCCCCATCACCTCACGTTTTGCAGGATTCACATAGACAAAATCGTCATTGGTAAAATCGGAACTCATGTGCGTAGGTGAAGTGGATGTTCTTCAGGTTCAGACTGGGGTGGTGGAGAGGGGGCAACGGGAATACCGGACTGCGCTGCGTCCAATTTTGTGGCTTCTGCAGGAGTAGATGAATGTTCCGGGTGGTGAAACAGATCCTGCACCTCTTTCCTCTTTTGATCCTGAAAACGGAGGAAGGCATACAGGAGAGCAACAAGGCTTCCTATCAGGGAGACGTAGATGCCAAAGCGCAGTTCCATGCGTGCAAATTCCAGAGTGGTTTTGGTAAGAACAGAGAGGGAAGCAAGGATGAGGATGGTCGCTTCTGCCGTTGCCAGAAAGCGCACAATGTTCCTGTTCTGCTTCCGTACGAGTTGTGGCCCTCCTGTGAGGGGTATAAGGGTAATGAGGAGCACAAACAATTCCAACCCAATGACTGTAAGGCCAAGAAAGGACGTATAGAACTGAAAACCGGCATAGCCTATGGCTTCGCCACCCAGCCACTCACCGCCCACCCACGGAAAGAACACCCCAAGAAGGGCTATACATGCTCCGGTATTCAGTATCTTCTCTTCAAGCTCCAGAGAAGCAACCTTGCGGAAGAATGCTTTCGACATACGCCGAGCATAGCATTCTTCCCAGAGTACAACCAGTCACCTTCTCCGTATTTGCTCGGGAACAAGCCTCTATGCAAACGGTTTGTTCCATGAGGACGCCAAGACTAGACTGCAGGCATGAAGATAGCCATAGACATCCGGGAAGCCTGTACAGAAAAACGCACTGGTAAAGGTCAGTGGACGTACGGATTTGTATCTGAGCTTCTCCAGCGGAAGTACGACCTTCTTCTGTATACGGATGCGGAGATTCCGGAAGAGTGGAAAGTGTATGCTCCGAATGTGCACAGAATGCAGCCGGGCATTTTTTGGCACATGCGTACGGTCTTCTCTCTGGTAAAGAGCAAAGACGTAGAGGTGTATGTGAGTCCCAGCAGTTACATCGTGCCTTCGCTACTCCCCTCCCGTATCCGCTGCATTCCCGTAGTCCATGACCTCATTGCCTTTCGGCGTGAGCCTCATGACCGTAAGGCGCAAATGATAGAGCGTTTGACTCTTGGTCGTACCGTTGGTAATGCAGCGCACATTTGTGTCGTCAGTGAGTCAACAAAACGGGATCTTTTAGAGCGGTATCCTTCATACAAACCCGATGCCGTCACAGTGGTGTATGCCGGACCCATGGAGCTGAGTCCACCGGCAAATATTCCCGATGGAAAAACCATTCTCTGTCCCGCGACGCTCAGCCCCCGCAAGAATCAGTTGCGCCTTATACAGGCCTATGCAGCGCTGCCGGATGCCTTACGTTCGCAGTTTCGCCTGGTACTTGCAGGCAATCGCGGTTGGCACGACCGGGAAATAGTGGAGAAAGCAAAAGAGACTCCGGGAGTGGAATGGCAGGGATTTGTGTCGGTGGATCGGTACAATGCACTGCTCTCCAGCTGCACCATACTTGCACTCCCTTCCCTGTATGAAGGATTTGGTATGCAGATACTGGATGCCCTGCAGAGAGGCATACCGGTACTTACCTCCAACCGGGGGAGCCTGCCGGAAGTTACAGGACAGTGTGCGATACTGGTGGATCCTGAAGACGTAGAGAGTATGACCGACGGTCTGCAGAGGATTCTTACGAGTAAGGAGTATCGCGAAGATGTACGCATCTCCGGTCGTAAACAGGCCTCCTTCTTTACCTGGAAACAGTGCGTAGATTTCTTTCTTCCTGTACTCAAACAGTTACAATACTCCCATGAAGTACAAGCGTGTGGGCCTCACCGTCAAATCCGGCCTCAGTGAAAAGAGCGAGGCAGTGGAGAAAGTGATACGCATTCTCCAGGGTATAGGTGCAGAGGTGCTAGTGGATGCTCAGCGCACAGAAGAAATAATCTGTACAAGTACGCTCAAGCACTACAGGAATGAACAGGATATCGATCTCCTCGTTGTGCTGGGGGGTGACGGGACCATTCTGCGTGCCGTACGCGAACATCAGGCTTTCTCCATTCCCATTCTGAGCATTAACCGTGGCACAGTCGGTTTTCTTGCAGAAATAGATTTAGAAGAAGCTGAAACGCTCATTCCCTCGCTGCTCAATGGTGAGGGAGTGCTAGAAGAAAGGCATATACTCTCCGTAACTGCTACAAGAGACGGCAAGGCATTCCATACAGGTTTTGCCTTAAACGAAGCAGTTATAGCACAGGGAACCATTGCCCGCCTTGTCGACCTGAAAACCTTTATTCAGGATGAGCCCCTCACCACATTCCATGCAGACGGATTGATTATTTCCACACCCACAGGTTCCACGGCATATTCTCTGGCCGCGGGAGGACCCATTGTGCATCCCATTCTCCCGGCCACCATACTTACACCCATCAATCCGCATAGTTTCAGTCAGAAGCCGGTGGTCATTCCCAGCCATCAGGAAGTGCGGGTGGATGTCTGTGCCAAATCCACCAAATTTGAAGATGCTGAAGTTGTTTTAACTTTAGACGGACAAGTCTACATTCCCCTCAAAAGCGGAGATGTGGTAAGAGCCTGTGCCTGCAAGAAGACCGTACAGTTTCTGCGTCGAAAACAAGATACGTTCTTTGGTACCCTCCGGGAGAAGCTCAAGTGGGGGGAGAGGGTGGATTAATCCTCGTCTTCCTCAACCAAGTACTTTCGGAAATCGGGTTGGCATTCTCTGTCATCCGGATGAGGTATTTGCAACGAACAGAATGCATGTTTATCCACTGGTAATGTATCCGTATGGGGATACAGAAGTGCTTTACCCACAATTCTTGAGCTTCCCTCAAATGCATCCGCAGCCTGCCCTGCATTGGGAGGAGTGAAGATGGGAAACACTCTGTTCATGCTTTGAAATTGTGTAGGATTATTAGCATCTAATACCAATGTTCTCTCTGCCGAAAAGATTCGCAGCATATCCATCAATACTTTTTTTGATGTTAAAACAACAATTGTCCGTCGCAGCGGTACATGCCCAAGAGCAGCAGCAAATCGGTGTTCACGCGGTGAGGGATCTACCGTTATAAGGACTTCGTTTTCCAGAACATTTTTTGCCCTCTTTCTTCCCATCACCCCTAGTGTACTCGAAGGATTATGCAGTTGGTATTCTGTGATGGATATTTGAAGAAGCAGATCTTTTGCAACATGTGCGATCATGGCACATACATTTTCTATGGCTGCCTCTATGCGCTCTCTCAATGCTCTTTCACTATAGTCTTCGCCGGTATCACTGTGCTCATGAATGAAGCCCTTAAAGTACCTGCTTGCCTCAACTTCGCGGGGTCGAAGTATGCCAACACTGCAGTGTTTTTTGGTGAACATAGGAGGAGTAGGATACCAATACGTTTACCTTTGTCACGCCTTTACAATCATTTGTTCCCTGTCCGGTCCCGTACCTATAAGCGCAACGGGCACACCGGTCTTTTCTTCTATGAAGGTGATGTAACTTTTTGCCTGCTCCGGAAGATCTTCAAAGTGTGTGATGCCGACGGTCGATGTTTGCCAGCCTGGTACTGTTTCAAAAACGGCGTTGCCATCCTTTTCATCCACTCCAACCAGAATTTCTGCCTCGTCATCCAGTACATCCAGCTTGGTCACATTCCACTGTGAAAATCCGTTAATCTGAACGGTGCGCAGAAGATCAGGAATATGCAGCCAGCCGCAGCGACGCGGCCTCCCTGTGGTCGCACCGTATTCTCCGCCTTTTTCGCGAATACGATTCCCCAGTTCTTCTTCCATTTCGGTACGGAATGGCCCGGAGCCTACCCGTGTGCAGTACGCCTTGGCTACTCCGATACAGGAGGTAAGTGAACGGGGAGGCACGCCCAGTCCCTGCAGTGCGCCCGCAGCAGTCGTAGAGCTGCTGGTGACGTACGGGTAGGTACCATGGTCTATGTCCAGCAGTGTTGCCTGAGCACCCTCTACAATCACTGTTTTTCCTTCCTGCATCCAGAAGTGGAGCAGAGCGACAGTGTCTGCAACTCTGCCCTGCAGTACCGCTGCTGCTTCCCTGAGGTGTGCGCATTCCTGATCCACATCTATGTGCACGCCATAGACGCGCTGAGCCCAGTCCCTGCGCTGCGTAAGCACACCCGTGAGGTCCTCGTTCATCCGCTCCATGCGCATACCGGTACGTGCTGCTTTGTCCATGTAGGCAGGTCCTATTCCTCTTTTGGTCGTACCAATTCCCTGCCCTTCCTTCTGTGTACGTTCCTGTTCCAGGGCACCGTCTATTTCCCTGTGGTAATCAAACACGATGTGTGCTGCCGGAGAGATGTGAAGACGATCCAGAATATCTATGCCGTGTTCTTTGAGTGTGTGTATTTCCTCCAGAAGTGTTGGCAGGTGCAGCACCATGCCAGCTCCCAGCACGACCTGTTTTCCTTCATGAAAACAACCGGAAGGAAGTAAATGAAACACATGTTTCTGTCCATCGATGACGATGGTATGTCCTGCATTTGCTCCTCCGCACGCACGACCAATAATGTCATAGTGCTCAGCAAGCATATCCGTTGCTTTTCCTTTTCCTTCATCACCCCACTGTGCGCCGATAACGGCGGTAACAGGCCCGAGAGATGAGAGCAATTCCTGCACGTGCGTACGCTACCATGAAAGTTGCGTGCTCTCTAGAGAATCTGCATGAGTTTTTGTGCCTGCCCGCTACGGCACTCCAGTGCGCAACCTACGCAAAAGGGATGCTGCTTTGCCTCCAGAAAAAGCGGTAGCAAAACACCCATTCCATCGTGCCCACCAAAGAGCGCCTGGTGCGGTTCGTACTCTGCAACATCCTGCATCAGCTTTTCTCCATCCGGAATGTACGGTGGATTTGAAACGAGAAAAAAGGGTGCAGTGACGTGTGTGAGAGGCGCAAGAAGAGATCCCTGTACAAAGGTGATACGCTCCGCCACTCCATGTAGCTGCGCATTGCTCCGGGCAATCCCGAGCGCTTCCCTGCTTGTATCCGTTGCGGTGCAACTTCGCCCGGTTTCCAGAGCAAGAGTTATAGCTATACACCCGCTTCCTGTCCCTACATCTACAAGAAAATCTGGGCTTTCATTTCTCCATGTGTGGACGAGAACTGCAATATGTGTATCAACCTCCCGTAGACCCTGCTCACCTTCTGTAAGAAAGGCACATGCGGCGTCGATGAGTCCCTCTGTTGCCGGCCTGGGAATGAGTACATGGGGATTGACGCTAAATCTACGGCCATAAAATTCTTTCTGCCGAAGGATGTATGCAAGTGGTTCGTGCTTCCTGCGACGGGTACAGCACGCCTGAAACAGGGATGACTGTTCATTTGTAAGATCGGTATCCGTCTGTGCCAGCACCCAGGACCGCTCTTTTTGCAGCAGAGCTGCAACAAGCACTTCTGCATCCAGAGAGGAAAGACCCGACTGCCTGAGTGCATCTTTTATGCGCATACAGGTATGATACTGCTACTCGTATGCAGCATATAGGAATTGATTGCCGCTTTTCCTGCGGTCACTCCGGCATAGCACGCTACTGCAGGGAACTGGTTCCTGCGCTCCTGGCGCAGGACCATCAGCATTCCTACACGCTGTTCGTACGCTCCACGGAGGAAGAGTGGATTGCTCACCTTCCGGGCAATGCAAAAATCTGTGTTGCTCCCTTTGCGCCCTACTCCTTTGCCGAA
>PFDR01000042.1:6383-40724 GCA_002772545.1 Candidatus Peregrinibacteria bacterium CG10_big_fil_rev_8_21_14_0_10_49_10
AACCAGGCCTCGCTCCTCCGGCAAATAGCCTACCGGTTCAGCATGCGGAAGGCTGTGCAAAGATCTTCCCGCATCATAGCCGTGAGCTCGTTTACGGCTGAGGAGGTACGGAGGACCTACGGAGAGCACATAGCGGAAAAAACAACCGTCATTCAGGAGGCTGTTTCTTCGCAGTTCACTCCCCGTTCCACGGAGGAACAGGAAGCTGTGCGTAGCAGGTATCATCTTCCGAAAACGTTTCTTCTGTACGTCGGTAATGCCAAACAGCATAAAAATCTCCCCGTACTGCTCGCTGCGTTTCGGCAGGCACAACTGCAGGAGACCGCTCTCGTTCTTGTGACGGGCGAAAAAGAAGCATCCCGTCTGCACACCGGTACGAACGTACAACGCATTGAATCGGTACGGGAGGAAGATTTACCTGCTCTCTACAGTGCTTCCCGTGCTTTCGTAACAGCTTCCCTGTATGAGGGTTTCTGCTTTCCTCTTCTGGAGGCTGCCGCGTGCGGCTGTCCGGTTCTAGCTGTAAACGGTTCGGCTATTGCAGAAGTAGCCCCTCCGGGTGCGGTACTTGTGGAACCGATGGTTGCCTCTTTTGCTGCGGCATTCAAACATCTTCCTGCTCCTGCCCCTTCTCCTTCGCTGCATTCTCGTACCTGGAAGCATGTCGCAGAAGAAACACTCTCTGTACTCCGGAAATAGAGACAATTCTTTTCTTCTCACACCTTTGTTTCCTTTCTTCTCCAACAGGTAGTACTGTGGACGGTATGGATCATATTAGTTCTCTCCTTACCAAGGTGCTGCAGAAGCGTGGCCTGACTTCACACGCCGAAGCGTCTCTCCTGATCCTGCGCTGCAGGGAATGGCTCACAGAGCATCTGCCGGAATGTGCGCAGGAACTCCATCCACAAACGTTTACGGACGGTGTTCTCGCCATATCCTGTGATCACTCCATTGCCGCACAGGAATGCCGTCAGCAAACAGAAGCATTACTTTCTCACCTTCGGGAAGTTTGTCCCGGTATTGCCGTAGAACAGATTCGTCTTCTCCGCGGTGTGTAAGCGGAGAATTTGCATCTTTTTGGCTTGCGAAGCGTCTGGGGCTTACCTACACTCTGCGGGCTGGCTTTACGCTCGTTTTCTATGCTTGTTATTCGACTACAACGCACCGGCGCCCGCAATGCACCAACCTATCGCTTGGTTGTAGCCGAACACAGCAAACCTGTGAAGGGCCGCTTTAAGGAAATCGTAGGACACTACCTGCCTACACGTGAACCTGCACAATTGAACTTTGACGAGGAACGCATTCGTCACTGGATGAGCAAAGGAGCTCTCCCCAGCAATACCGTTGCCCGTCTTCTCTCCAAAAACGGTGTGGCGGGTCTGGAAAAATACATTGAGTCATATGCCAAGCAGAAACCAAAGAATCCCGAAGAAGTGCCGGAGGCACCTGCCGCAGCACCGGAAGCACCCGCTGCGCAAACAGAAGAAGCACCTGCACAGGAGAAAGCACCCGTTGCCGAAGAACAGAAATCAGAACCGGTCGCAGAGGAACCTGCTGCAGAGAATGCTGCACCTGAGGTGCCCGCAGAGGAGACAAAGGCTGAACCTGCCAAAGAAGAACCGCAGGATGCAGCTCCTGCTGCCCCGGAAGCAGCACAGAGTGAAGAGGAAAAAGCCTCTGGAGATACTGATGACAATGAGAAGAAAGAGTAATATACTCCCCGCGTATGACTGCCACTGAGTTCCCCGGCGAAAGCTTTCTTCGTTACGTTCTGGAATCCCTCATAGAGGATCCGGACCAGTTGGTTATAGAGTCTGTAGAAGACGATCTGGGTATTTTGCATACCATCCGGGTGAGTGAGAACGATATGGGAAAGCTGATAGGAAAAGGAGGGCAGACTATTAAAGCTCTCCGCACGCTCCTGCGTATTATTGGCGGCAATACAGCGAAGCGTATTAACTTAAAGGTTTTGGAGCCTGCCGCTGCTTCTTAGTTTTCCCCCCCATCCTATGATCCGAGATCTTCTGGAAGGCGCAAGTGTCGTAGAAATTGTCGCCACCTTTGTTGCGATGGCTCTCATAGCTGCAACCATTCTCTGTCTTGTGTATGTTATTTTCGGAGGTATTTCCTTTATTCTCTCTGCGGGAAACGAAGAGAAGATAAAAAAAGCGGTTCACACTATTCGCTTTGCGGTCATAGGCCTGTTTGTCTCGTTCATTGCCTTCTTCATTGTGCGCTTTATTGCCAATATTCTGGATATTCCGTTCGAACTTAACTTCTCCGACATCCTGGATCTCATGCAGGAGATTTTTAGTGCACTTTCCTAACGGAAGTTAGAGAAGCTTCCTTCGAAGTAATCCTGTTGCAGCTGCTCCCATGAGTCCTGTAAGTGCAAGGAAGAGACCGCCAAAACCCACACCCGAGTGAGGAAGATTTGTGACAACACGCATCTCAGAGGTACGTATGCGATCGGTGAGTGAAAAGATTTCCAGACCGTTTCCGCTTACGGATGTGACCGTGCGGATGGTACTTCCTGTCGGTGCTCTCTGAGAGACAACTGCTGTGTAGCGCACACTCCATTTTGCTCCCGGAGCAAGAAGAGGGACGTTCCACACAAGGGCATTCCCGTCACGTCGTGCGCCCGCTGAATCAGCAACCTGCAGGAAACGATCATCAGTGCGTTCCTGTACGGCAATGTTACTCATTGTCTCGGTCGTCGTATTGCGAAGAGTAAGGGTGTAACTTACGGTGTCTCCCGTTCGCACTTCATTCCTGTCTGCTACTTTGCTCAGTAGGACCGAAACACTGTTTTGCACTCCGGTAAGAGGAAGCAGAGATCCCTTTCCTCCGCTGTTCACCACACGCTTGGTAGAAACCATAGTGGTATCTGCAGCCCTGTTTCCTTTTACATCTGCGCTGGCTCTCAACTGTGTACCCAGTGGAGCATCACTGCGTATGCGGCCGGTCACCTGAAGGTTGCGTGTGCCATTGGGACTTACCACTAACCCGGTCCAGTGTACGTTCTTCCCTGTCCATGCACCTCCTTCCGTAGAAGACACAAATTCAACATACCTCGGCAGTGCGACATTTACATCAACATCCGTAGCGAGTTTGTTGGTCGTATTACGAATGGCAATGCTGTACGACACATACTCTTTGGAAACAGCGCTTTCCAGACCATCTGAAATGGTGGCGATCAGTGCAGAATTTGGCGTACCGGTTACCACTCCGGTGGTATCCCGTGCTATGGAAGGACCGCTGGATACCTTCAGCTGAATATTCACATTGTTTGGGGTTCCACGATCTACGATGGCAGTAAGGTAGTACTCCTTTACTTCGCCCGGTTCTATCTGCTCGTTCGTCCACTCAATTGCATCATTTGTGACCTTCGGCTTGCCGCTTGCGTTTACAAAGTTCAGGAATTCAGAAAGATCTGTGCGCAACTTAAATGCACGCCCCGGTCCACTGGGATTACTCACCACTATACGGTACATCAGTTTATCATTTGGCTCTGCGTAGGCCTTTCCGTCACTCACAGAGAGTCTGAGCTGCGGAATCGACTGGTGCTCAGGATCATCGGCAATACCTTCTATGCGCGTAATATCTGTAGCTTCCTCGCCATCTGCATACGCCTTTGCCACTACAAGGAGATCCTGGCCGGCACGCGGTTGTACATTCACGTTCACGTACAGCTTCTGCGTTCGTGCGGGGTAGAGCGTCACGTTCTTCCACACCACATAGTCCCCCACGACTGCTCCTCCCTCGGATGCCGAAAGAAAGTTTGCCTGTGGAGGAATGAAGAACTGTACATCTACATTCGAATTCTTCTCTCTGTCGCTTGTGAGAGAAAGTGTGTACGTCATGTGACCGTTGGCCTGCACCGTCTGTAAACCGTCTGTAACTGTCAAAAAGACTCCCCTACCGGAAGCCCCTTCAGACTGATCATGAAGAGAAAGGCACTGTGGATCCTGCGGATAATCAATTTTACCATCAAAGTCATTGTCTATTCCGTCTGCACATTCTGTGGAAGCAGCATAGACGTTGTACCCCAGCGGAGCATTCAGCATGCTATGCGCAAGAACTACCAGTATGCTGGCTGCAAGCAGCAGAGAGAGCGTTTTTAAGCGTAATGAGGCACACAGCATGAATGTGTTGGGATGAAAAAAGGAAGATAATATAAATGTTTTTTGATAATTTGTCAATAGTCTTGTTTAATATAATTATTGTTGACCATATAGGATTTAGACCGAAGAGTTGGAAAGCACATGTAAAGTTAGTTGATGCAAATGTTACTCCGCTACTAGGACACAGAGGATGTCTTGATCGCTTTGATGCAAGATTGAATGGAAAAGCACACACAATGAAACTTGTTGAATCTAAGTGAATTACTAGGATTTGCAGCAAGCTATTTTAAAAGTTCTTGAATCTTAAATATGTGGTTGTAAACATTTTGATTCCTTTAGCAGGAGAATGGTTTACCATGAGCGAACGAAGTGAGTTGAATGGTGGGTGGTACTGGAGTCGAACCAGTGACCTTCTGGGTGTAAACCAGACGCTCTAGACCAACTGAGCTAACCACCCGATGGTTTTGAGTATAAAGATTTTTTTGAGTTCTTCCAGACACTCTTCACTACCAACTGCCTGTCCGCCGTAGTTCGCCGAGGCGGACGAAGGTGGAAGCTAACCACCCCCTGGCTCGTAGTATACGGATTCCGGTTGAGGGTTCCAGAATTCCCACTCGGGAATCCACAAAAGTGTACCACAGAGTTGCATGCACACACGCTTCTCCGTAGACTCTCGTTATGCTTCATATTGTACATGCAATCATTTCCGTGCTGCTTATATTCACCATAATGCTGCAGCACAGAGCTTCCGGCCTTTCTGCCACCTTTGGCGGAGGGGGTACTACCAATGTTGTGCAGCGCAGAGGTGCGGAGAAGGTCATCTACAAAGCGAGTATCTGGCTGAGTGTGCTCTTCTTCGGTCTGGCCATTCTCCGCTGGTACGTCTACTAGGAGATCAGTGATTCCGCAGGGCATCTAAGCTATACTTCCCGTCACATGTTTCGCTTTTTCCGAACAGTAGCACACCATGAACGGACAATACTCTTTTGCTGTATTGTTCTGTTTCTCATCAGCTTTGGCGTACTGCTACGCAAATTCTATGTCGAAAATACCACACTGGTGCCTAGCCGCGGGGGAACGTATATAGAGGGATCTGTCGGTGAACTGCAGCCACTCATCCCCTGGTTTACCGTTACCAATGATGTGAACCGCGATATTGTGTCTCTCGTCTTCGCCGGGTTACAGAAGTACAACCCGGAAACCAAGAAAATAGAGGATGATCTGGGAGTGCTGCAGGTCTCTGAGACTAACAAGGTGTACACCGTTCGTCTGCACGAAAACATTGAATGGCATGATTCCACACCTGAAGATCCCCATCTTGTCACGGCAGACGATGTTCTGTTTACCTTCCAATCCATTCAGAACCAGGATTTTCCGAACAGTCTGCTGAGGCAGAACTTTTTGGGAGTAACCATAGAGAAAGTGGATGAGCGTACGGTGAAGTTTATACTGGAGAAACCCTACCGTTTCTTTGCCAGTAACCTCACATTGGGGCTTCTCCCCAAGCGGTCATTTGAAGGAGTCCCCGTTGCAAAATTCGACCAGGTACTGGATTATGGCTTTGAACCTATTGGTGCTGGCCCCTATGCCTTTAAAGGGCTGGTACAAACAGACCTCAGTGTAGAAATTACGCTGGAACGCTTTGCCAGACCACTGGAACCGTTCTACCACCTGGAACGCGTAGTGTTCCGGGTGTTTCCCGACTACAACACGCTTCTCTCCGATATCCGCACACTGGATGGCGTACGCCTGGTACCGCGAAACGATACCGGCGAACCTATAGTTCCCCGCAGTTTCCGCGCGACAAACTACACGCTTCCGCAGTATGTGGCACTGTTCTTTAACCTGGATAAAGAAATTCTAGCGGATAAAAAGCTCCGGCTCGGCTTGCAGCTTGGTACAGATAAACAGGCACTTGTAGACAGAGTAAAAGAACTCGTGATTACAGATACTCCTCTCCTGGAAATAAATACGGAAGACTGGCGCTACCAGTACGATCCTCTTTCCGCTCAGGGAGCGCTGTTTAATTCCGACTGGCATCTGCCGGAGAAAGTGCGTCTGCAGCGACTCCTCGAAATGCGGGAGTCCAATACCGTAGGTCCTCTGCATGTGGAACCTATTGTGTACATAGATACCGGCGCTTCACTCATCCTCACCGGTGCACTGCTCGACGTACAACTCGGATCAACCATCAATGGTATTCCCATTCAGGCATCATCTACCGGTACCTGGGTTTCTGCTTTGCCCACTCACGGTGGAACCGGAAGCATACAGCTGGGCTATAACCTCCTTCGTTTGTCAGATAAAAAAGGAAAGGTTATAGATTCTGCTTATGTCTGGAGAACCACAAAGTCCAAAGACTACAAAGCAGCCTCCCTGGAACAGCAACTTCTTGAACAATTTGTAGCCTCTCGTTCAGAGGCACTCCCACCCGAGGAACGCATTACCGTAGCGAATTTATATCTGGAAAAGGGGTTCCTGCGCCGCAAGCTCTCTACGGATCCCACAGATATACGCATCAACGACAAAGGCGAACGTCTTTCCCTCAGACTTGTCACCAGCAAACAACCGCCGCAGTACGAAGAAATTGCCAAAGAAATTCAGCAACAGTGGGCGCAGCTCGGTGTGCACGTAGGTATTGAAATACCCGAAACCCGTGCAGAATTTGAAAAGAAGCTGATTAATAGAGATTACGATATTTTACTCTACGGGCAGTCTCTGTTGGACAACCTCGATAGTTACCCCTACTGGCATGGCAGCGGCGTACAGCATTTTACGGGTAAACGATCGGATTTACGTATAGATGCCTACAATCTCTCACAATACGCCTCTTTGGAAGCAGATACCCTCCTGGAAGTCATACGGGAAACCGGCAGCAGTGACGAACAAAAACAGGCTCTGAGCGACTTGCGGGAAGTCCTAAAAAAGGACGTACCGGCTATTTTCCTCTACTCGCCTCTCTACACCTTTGCATACAATGCTCGTTTACAGGGTGTTCGTCTGGGTACACCCTCCCTCCACTCCGACCGATTCCTTACCCTGCACCGGTGGTACCTCAAGGAAGGACGCCAGTTCCAGAGCGGAAAAAGTTGGTTTTCCTTCATCCCGTGGGTCTTTTCATCGGCTCTCTGGCAATAGTGATGCAAAGAGATGTGGACAAAGATTCCGATCCAAACATAGTGCAGTTTGCCTATGCAGTTTCTTTCCTTTTTTTTGGACTAAAAGTCGCATAAGACCAGATCCAGACCAGAAATCTTACTCTCAGAAGAATTTCTGGGGTGTAGAAATTAAGTATACATACATCCATTGACAAGGTTTCTTTACGCGAGTAGACTGGCGCGGCTTTCAAATCGAACTATGGAAATTTTACTCCTAGAAGACCTCCCCGGCGTTGGTAAGAAGAACGATCTCCTCATTGTAGGAGATGGCTATGCCATGAACAAACTGCTCCCGAACCGCATGGCTCTTGTTGCCACACCTACCGTACGTCGCCGCTATGCAGAGGAGATCAAGCGTCGCGCAGTAGAGAAGGTTGCAGAAACTGCAGCTGCACAGGCAGGAGGCACGAAGATTCAGGGAAAGAGTATTACTGTAGCTAAAAAGGCAACAAAGACCGGCAAGCTCTACGCCGCAGTCTCCGAGAAGGTTCTTGCAGAAGAAATGATGAAACAGCTCTCTGTCTCTGTGAAGCCGGAAGCAATTACCATCGCAGAACCTATTAAAGCTCTGGGCACCCACAGCGTTATCGTTACGCTTGCAGGTATTGCTCACGCTATGAGCGTGGAAGTAACACAGGAGAAATAGTTTTGCTTCATTAGCTTTGTTAGCGAGATTAGCTTGATTAGCATTTTGCTGTTCTCTATTCCACGAGCATTCTTCTCTTACTTCGCTCCTCACTCAGGGCAAGAGCCTATTTGATGTAAAAGTGGCTTTCTTCCTGTATATTTAGTTTGCAGGCCAGTAGCTCAGCCCTTCGGCTACGCTCAGGACTTAGAGCACCAGAAGGGAATTAAAATGTTGTATACTATTTGTAATGGGCCAGTAGCTCAGTTGGTTAGAGCACCAGACTTATAAACTGGCGGTCGGTGGTTCAAGTCCACCCTGGCCCACCATTCGACTCGTCGCTTCGCTCCTCGCTCATGGTAAACCACAGGAAGAAGTTCAAACCTGCCACGTAGACGAGCGTAGCGAGTTCTTCGTGGTCACCAAAAATATCTACGAGGGACCTCGGCTAACCTAACTGGTCATATTTCTACAGAAGACAGTAAACTCACAAATCTCATTGCCACAGAGGTTCAAAAGGAGAATACTAAACAATTGCCTATGGATCTTACGTTTGCTCCTATCGGCTGGGCTCTCTTCATCCTTTTCATGGAGTTTGTGACCTGGCGCATCTTTTACAGGAAAACGGTGAGGATTTGCTTTTTAACCGAACCGGATCTTCCCTTCTCCCGGTACTTTACCATTGGATTCATGCGCGCTCTTACCATAATGCATGCCTGCATTCTTATCGGAATCGTTTTCTACTTCCACGTGATTCTATGATAGTAGCACGACTCGTCCCTTCTCCGGCAGATTTGGAATTTCAGGGTAAGCACAGCGGTGAAATATTTCAGTTCCAGTTTCATCAGCACTGGATACGCCTGCTTGGTCCCATTGTGCGTTTGTGTGTATCTACCATGGCGGTGTTTGGGGTCGGGTATTCTATTTTTGTACTTGCTCCCATAGAGGATCCATTTACGCATTATCTCGTACTGAACGTTCTTACATTTCTCTTCGTGTTTGCGCAGTTTGATTTCATGTTGCGCTTTTACAGGTATCTGCTTTCCATGGTGGTGATAACGGATAAAAAAATACATCGTATTAAAAAGACCCTTATTCTTACGGATGAGCATATCAGTGTGGATTTGTGGATGATGCAGGATATCCAAAAGTCACAGAATGGCATTCTGCAAAACCTTCTGAGGTTTGGAACCATCACCCTGGAAGTTCAGGAGACTATTATGAGTCTGCACTTTGTGCCGCATGTTGTGGATAAATACGAAGAAATCATGTCCCTGCGGGAGCAGGCACGGGAGAAGATGGGGTATTTTGGGGGTGTTTTACGTCAGGATTCCAAACAGCAGAAACAAATTCCAAAGGAGGTTTTTGCATGAGTGTTTTAAATTAAAAGTGAGTCTGCAGATATGTTTCCGCCTCCTTCTTGGTCGTAATCTCCTTTCGCACCTGTGCATCGTACAGGGCTTTCATTACTTCACCTACTTTCTCTCCGGGTTGTATACCGAGCAGAGTAATGACCTCCTCACCCTTCAGGAGTGGTTTTGGCGGGAGAGGATGAGAATCCAGAAAGGTACTCCAGTCGCGGACTATGCGTTCGTAGAGCTCATAGTCCCTGGGCTCTGTACCGCCTATGTCCAGCCAGAAGAGCTGCAGGAGCTCCGTAAACCACGGGTGGTAGTACCAGTGAGACTTCCGCTCCTCGTTCATGTCCGCAAAGGATCCCATCATCATGTGGTGACCTACAATCCACTGGATCTTCTGGATACGCTTTTTTGTACACTGCAGGCGTTGTAGCATTGCTCCGGCTATGCGAGCGGAAACAGGTGCGTGCTCGTCAAACCGGATGCGCTCTTTGAGTGAAAATGTTTCTGCTTTGCCTACATCATGAAAGAGCGTAGCCCATCGCACATCCGCACCATGATCCTCTGTACAGGCAGCTATGGCCATCATAGTGTGATTCCATACGTCTCCTTCTTTATGGTAGTCGGCCGGTTGGGCAACTCCTTTGCATTTGTGGAGCTCCGGAAGTAAGTACTCCAAAATATCGGTTTCCCACAAATCTTCAAATGCAATCTCCGGATGCGGTCCCAAAAGCATTTTTTCCAGTTCCTGAAAAGCGCGTGAACCAGAGAGGACTTCTATATTCTTTGCCTTTGCATGCAATGCCTGAAACGTGTCCGGATGGTACTGGCCGGCAACAAGAGCGCGAAAACGTACCACCCGCAGCAGACGGAGAGCATCTTCCTCTATACGGGTAGCAGGGTCGCCTATAAAACGAACTAGACGTTCCGTAAGGTCATGCTCACCTCCAAAAGGATCATACAGTTCGCTGGAAATAGGGTGCCAATATAAGGCGTTCATGGTGATGTCTCTGCGCTGCGCATCCCTTTGGCGCGTCGTAAAAACAACAGATTCCGGCTGCCGACCATTACCTGCCTCTGCTTCTTCACGAAACGTGGTCACTTCAAAGGTATGACCCTCATGCGCAATGATGACTGCTCCCAGCGCGGCAGCAATGTCATCATTCTTCGGAAACAGTCCTATAATTTCCTGCGGTGTTGCGCTGGTAGCTATGTCGATATCCTTGGGAATTTCTCCCAGAAGCATATCGCGCACGCAGCCACCTACCCACCAGGCTTCGTACCCGGCATCCAGAAGTATTTCTACAGCTTTGTAGGCAGCTGCACCTTCTGCAGAGTGGAAGGTGCGGTCGATGATTTCCTGACTTACGCTCATAACGAAAGAATAGCAGAGAAACCATGCCTCACGAACACGAGCCGCATCCCTTCGTGGGTGCGGCTCGTACGGTGGATGAAATTTGTCCTTGCCATTCTCAGCCGCACCGGTGAAATATCGGTTTATGCGTGTCATCTTCAGCCGCACCGGTGAAATATCGGTTAAGCGTGTCATCTTCAGCCGCACCGGTGAAATATCGGTTTATGCGTGTCATCTTCAGCCGCACCCACGGAGGGGTGCGGCTGAGCATGATTCATAAGGTGTGTTATGCTGATAATATGCTTCACTTCGCTGTTGCCGGCACTCCCCTCTCCACCCCCGGCAGTGGAGGAACGGTACATGGCCTCAGGCATGCTCACAAACTGGGGATCACTGCCATGGAGCTGGAATGGGTCCAGCGTGTACCGGCAAATTCAGAACGAATGGCAGAGATAAGGCAAACAGCAGAAGAATTCAACATGTACCTTACGGTACACGCACCGTACTACATCAATTTGAATGCTAAAGAAAAGGAAAAACTGGTAGCAAGTAAAAAGCGGATTCTGGATGCACTCCATATGGCAGAACTCTGCGGAGCGCACTCTGTATGCGTTCACCCGGCATTTTACCTTGGTATGGATCCTTCCGATGTGTATGAAAACGTCCACAAAGCAACGGCAGACATTATGAAGCACAAGCAGAAACTTTTCCCCCATGTGAACTTGGGATTTGAGACCATGGGAAAGCAGGCGCAATTTGGCACATTGGAGGAGGTACTGAAGCTCAGTACAGAATTTAAGATCTACCCCACCGTAGACCCCGCCCACATGCATGCACGAACCAATGGCGGGTGGAATTCGAAAAAGGAGTGGAATGCGATGTTTGATCTGTATCAGAAGTATTTGGGCAAGAAGTCCCTGCAGTCCGTTCATATGCACTACTCAGGGATCGAATACACCGAGAAGGGAGAACGGAGACATCTGCCCCTTAAAAAGAGTGATGCAAAATGGAAGGACTTTCTCAAAGTGCTGAAAGAACGAAGGATAGAGGGCACCGTCGTGTGCGAATCCCCTCTTTTAGAGGAGGATACGCTGGTGCTACAGAAGGAATTTAAAAAGTGTTAAAGGAACCCACCACGCCAGCTTTCACTGATGTAGTGGGTAATTCCTTATGAAAAATCTTATCCTTCCACACACCAATAAAGACTTCATTGTCCTTAAAACGTACCTCAAGGGTACCCTCTTCTTTGGGTGTGGGGCTCTCCATGGGGATTTTTTCCGAAAGAGCTTCTGCGGAGACATACATATACGTGAATAAGCTAAGACAGTACACGAACTTCATGAACGTTCTCCTTCATTATATGGGACCCATTTTGTAAACTTCCCCAAGGAAAGCACTACCGGCGCCTTCCACATGGAAAACAGAAATCCGGTAACACTGTATTGAGGAAGTGCGGTGGTGCCAAAGAGCAAAGGAAGTGACTATAGAATTCCAGTACGCTACAATCAACGCAACTACCAACCTTTTCTATGAACCTGGCTATAAACGGTTTTGGTCGCATAGGCAGACAAGTCATGCGCATCCTTCTGGAAAAGCACCCCGATGTGCACATTGTCCTCATCAATGACCTTACAGATGATGAAACGCTCAGGCACCTCTTTGAATTCGACTCTTCCTACGGAACATACTCAAATGCCAAGGCATTCAATGGTATCACTATGACTGCAGAAAAGGACCCAACCGCACTGCCCCATAGCGATTTACAGGTAGATGTGGTTTTGGAGTGTACGGGCGTTTTTCGTAAACGGGACGATGCTGCCCTGCACCTAAAGGCCGGAGCAAAAAAGGTAATTATTTCCGCACCCTGTAAGGACACAGCCGATGGGACCTTTTGTATAGGTGTGAACGAAGAGACCTATGATTCCAACACAATGGATGTCATCTCCAATGCGTCCTGCACCACAAACTGCTTGGCCCCCATGGCAAAAGTACTGCTTGATAGTTTTGGGATTCAGCAGGGTTTTATGACGACTGTTCACAGCTACACAAACGACCAGCAACTGCTGGACCTGCCGCATAAAGATCTGCGGAGAGCCAGAGCTGCTGCAGTGAACATTGTTCCCACTACCACGGGTGCTGCAAAGGCAGTAGGCTTGGTTATTCCTGCACTACAGGGGAAGCTGGATGGTATGGCCATACGTGTGCCTACTCCTACCGGTAGCATGACCGACCTCACGGTGGTTGTAGAAAAGGAGTGTGACGCAGAAGCAGTGAATGCTGCATTCAAAGCCGCTGCAGAAGGTCCTATGAAAGGAATTCTCGGCTACGAAGAACGCGAACTGGTCCTCAAAGATTTTGTGGGAGACAGTCGCAGTTCCATTATAGATGCTCCTTCTACCAAAGTGCACAAAGAGGGCGGTACAACTCTGGTCAAAACCCTCTCCTGGTACGACAACGAGTGGGGCTATAGCTCAAGACTTTCAGAGCTTGCGGTATTGGTGGGTTCGAAGCTTTAAATGCTAATACATCTATCCCTTCACTCGTTTTCTCCATAACGAGTGAACGAGAGGGATTTAGTCCTTCTTTTTATCCACAACTTCCGCATCCACGACATTCTCATCCTTTTTTCCTGCTCCCCCTTCTGAGGATGCCTGCTCCTTCTGTGCCTGTTCGTACACAATCTTCCCTATTTCCTGCGCTTCCGTTCCCAGATCCTCAGTTGCTTTTTTGAGTGCATCCAGAGAAGCATCTTCTTTCTTCAGAAGCTCTTTGACCGTATTCATCTTCTCATTCACCTTCTTTTTTAGATCGTCGGGGAGCTTTGCGTCGTGTTCACGCATCTGCTTTTCCAGATTAAATACCAGTGCATCGGCAGTATTACGTACCTCCACTCCTTCTTTCTTCTTCTTGTCTTCTTCGGCGTGCAGTTCGGCATCCTTCTTCATCTTTTCCACCTCCTCGTCGGAAAGCCCGGTGGAACCCTGAATGGTGATGTGCTGCTCTTTTCCTGTGCCTTTGTCTTTAGCTTTTACATGCAGTATGCCGTTCGTATCTATATCGAATGTGACTTCAATTTGTGGCATGCCCCGTGGAGCGGGTGCTATGCCATCCAATATAAAGCGGCCGAGAGATTTGTTATCTCCGGCCATTTCACGCTCACCCTGCACAACATGCACCTCCACAGAGGGCTGGTTATCTGCGGCAGTGGAAAAAATCTGACTCTTACTGGTTGGAATCTTGGTATTGCGTTCTATAAGCTTGGTAGCCACTCCTCCCAGTGTCTCTAAACCAAGAGAAAGTGGAGTGACGTCTACGAGGACAATATCTTTATCGATATCCCCTCCCATAACTCCGGCCTGAATGGCAGCACCTATGGCAACAACCTCATCGGGATTCACACCCTTGTGTGGTTCCTTTCCAAAGAGCTCCTTCACTTTCTCATGCACCGCAGGCATACGTGTCATACCTCCTACCAGCACTACCTCCGCTATATCCCCTTTACTCACACCGGCATCCTTGAGTGCAGACTCACAGGGCTTTATTGTCTTTGTAATGAGGTCTGCGACGAGGCCTTCCAGCTTTGCCCTGCTGAGCTTGAGTGTGAGGTGCTTGGGTCCGGTGTTATCCGCCGTAATGAACGGAAGATTCACTTCTGTCTCTGTTTGAGAACTGAGTTCTATTTTTGCTTTTTCAGCAGCTTCCTTGAGGCGCTGTAGGGCAATTTTATCCTTGCTGAGATCCACGCCCTGATCCTTCTTAAACTCGTCTAAAAGCCATTCGATAATCAACTGATCAAAGTCATCTCCTCCAAGGTGGGTATCACCGTTCGTTGCCAGTACTTCAAACACACCTTCCGCAAGATCCAGTACAGACACATCAAATGTTCCGCCTCCGAGGTCGTACACAACGATCTTATGCTCATTTCCTTTGTCCAGACCGTATGCCAGAGCTGCAGCCGTGGGTTCATTAATAATACGCAGTACTTCCAGTCCGGCAATTTCACCGGCATTTTTTGTCGCCTGTCTCTGCGAATCGTCAAAGTACGCAGGCACAGTAATGACTGCCTTAGTGACGGTTGTACCCAGGTAGGCTTCTGCATCCTTTTTCAGTTTCTGTAACACCTTTGCAGAGACTTCCTGCGGCATCATTTCTTTCCCCTGCACTTCTATAACTGCCCGCCCTTCCTTACCGTTTTTAACCTGAAATGGCATTTGCTGGGCTTCGTCCTTGGTTTCGTCGAACCGACGACCGATAAAACGTTTTGCAGAAAAAATAGTATTCTCCGGATTCGTGACTGCTTGTCTTTTTGCGGCCACTCCAACCAATACTTCCTTATCCTTAAAAGCCACCACAGAGGGTGTCGTTCTGTTTCCTTCGGCGTTGGGTATGACTACGGGTTCGC
The DNA here is from genome assembly GCA_002772545.1 of Candidatus Peregrinibacteria bacterium CG10_big_fil_rev_8_21_14_0_10_49_10. Taxonomy (GTDB): domain Bacteria; phylum Patescibacteriota; class Gracilibacteria; order Peribacterales; family Peribacteraceae; genus GWB1-54-5. The sequence goes on from PFDR01000042.1 coordinate 21,405, forward strand.
CTCCTTCTATAACGGCAACACAGGAATTGGTTGTTCCAAGGTCTATGCCTATAACTTTAGACATAACATAAACGGGGAAAGAAAGTTAGCACTCGTGAGTTTAGAGTGCTAGATCTCCTTCGTCAACTGCCATCACAAAAAAATGTATAGCAAAAATCATGCTATCGGTTAGGAGAGTGTTCGTTTGTACTAACTGAACTATTCTTCCCTTCCGCCAATAATGCTTATAAGTCTTCCCAGCACGGAATGCTGTGTACTATGCGTAGCATCTTGCTGCACACGGGGCTTCTGTCGAATGTGTTCGTGTAGTGGTGCTAAATGATCCAGTGCATCAAAGTCCATGTGTCTGTGTGGGAAGAAAACTATTGTATATTATAACATATTCTATATATATAAACAATCTCTCCGATTGCCTGTGAAACGAGGAGTCATTGCGTGATTCAGCGCAAAGTACTGGCAAATGACGGATAAAACAACGACACTACAGCCATGTTCCTCGACGAAGCCATCATCGAACTCAGCGGGGGAAACGGCGGCGACGGAGTCGTGCGGTGGCGCCGTGAGAAGTTTATAGCTAAAGGAGGACCAAATGGAGGAGATGGAGGCAGTGGTGGTAGTATCTACCTGATTGCAAATGCCAATACAGATACCCTCAGTGACTACTCCTCCAAAAAAAAGTACAGAGCTGAGGACGGTGAGCCCGGTGCTAAGAACAACAGGCACGGAAAGTCCGGTGACGACCTTTTTCTTTCCGTACCACCCGGCACACTGGTATTTGCCGTGTCTGAATCCGGTACGGTTTCGGAAAACGATCTACTCGCAGATCTTGCGCAGAACGGAGACCAGATGCTCCTGGTACGGGGGGGTCGTGGGGGCTTCGGCAACGGACACTTTAAAAGTTCTACTCGGCAGCGACCCGACTTTGCAGAAAAGGGAGAACCCGGAGAAGTACGCAGGCTGAAGCTGGAACTCAAGCTGGTAGCGGATGTCGGGATCATCGGTTACCCCAGCGCCGGAAAATCTACGCTCATCTCCGTGATGAGTGCCGCAAAACCAAAGATTGCCGACTACGAGTTCACGACTATTGTGCCAAATCTCGGTGTGGTAGATGTAGGAGACCGGTCGTATATCGCCTGTGATATTCCCGGACTTATAGAAGGGGCACACGAAGGGAAGGGCCTGGGAGATCAGTTCCTCCGACACATTGAACGTTGCGGATTACTCGTGCACCTTCTGGATAGTGGCAGATGCCTCGAGTCCGGTGAACCAGATCCGGATACTCTCCTGAAAAACTATCAAACTATCCGTAAAGAACTGGAACACTACTCCCCTGCTCTTGCCTCCAAGCGGGAAGTAATTGTATTGAATAAAACAGACCTCATACCCGGTCAGGTGGAACCGCTCGTCTCTGCACTAAAAGTAAAGGGGCTGAAAATTTTTGCCTCCATTTCTGCAGCCACGACGGAAGGTGTAAAAGATCTCAAAGAGAGCCTTCTGGCACCGGTACTGGAAGAACGTGAAAAACAGAAGGAAACCGCTCCGGGAGCTGAAGAACTACAGATTCTTACCCCCCATCTTGATGATGTACACATGGGAGCATATCGCATCCAGCGGGAAGCAGACGGTTCTCTCCATGTAAATGGGAAACGGCTGGTGCAGCTCACGGTCATGACAAACTTTGAAAGTGAGGGCGGTATCCGCAGATTCCGTGATGTGTGCGAAAGGATCGGTTTGCTTCGAGCCCTGGAAAGGGAAGAAATGAAAAAAGGAACTCCGGTCTACATAGGAGAGGTACGGGTGGATGACTTCCTGCATTCATCCCATGCCTCGAAACATTCGGGTTAGTTCAGTAAGGATTCCGGCCTCGTCGATGTTCCCTGCATAAGATGTCGCCTTGTTCTCGCAAGTGCAGCATTTGTAAGCAGAGTACGAACTTGCTCTTCCGTAGTCTCTGCCTCCAAAAAAACAGTCAGGACTCCCTGCTCTATAACAGATCCAATGCCTTGCTCTTGCAGGACATTATGCAGTACCAAAGCGTCATCATAACTTCCTATTCTGTCTCTTGGGACAAGCAAGACATCAAGTTGGCTTTCCATAGTGGAACAAGAAAATGAAGTGTGGAACGAGTCGAATGATAGAATAGATCAGGGTGAGTTGGAGGTGCAACGTTTATCCCGGATCCAGGACCCTCCTTCGCTCCTTCGCTCCTTCGGGCTTCGGAGATCAGGATGACGTGAAATGGTCCTTCGATTCGCACTCGCATTGCTCGTGCTCACTCAGGATCATTCGACTGTAATAATTCTGGTTCACCATGAGCAAGGAGTGCGCCAAAGGCGAACGACGAGTCGAATGGTGGCCCAGGACAGGATCGAACTGTCGACACCTCGCTCTTCAGGCGAGTGCTCTACCACTGAGCTACCGGGCCAGCTCACCAAAGTAGAATATAACACATCTGCTCTACGCAAAGAATAAATCTCAGAATAAGGAAGAGACTTGCCCTGTTAAATCTCCACAGTATACTTTCGTGGCCTCCCTCGTACTTTTCGGTTGGGGCTCTCCTGTACCAGTCGTCCGCCTGCGGCGAGCTCCGGTGCAGGACGTATTCCTCCACTGCTGATCTTTATCCACTCTTCCTTTCCATGTTACTTGGGGCTGTAGCTCAGTTGGCTAGAGCGTCTGGTTCGCAATCAGAAGGTCGGGGGTTCAAATCCCCCCAGCTCCACCATGATCTGTACCCCAAAAAGTGGACACAGAAATCTACCGCCATCCATTGTTTCTTTTGTTACTCTTTATCTCTTAACAAAAGAACAATATGAGAACTACATATTCAAACGAACCATCCTTCGCGAAGCAACGGATACCTCTTGCAAACGAGAGGCCGTCCAGGAGCCAAAGCTGACGAATTCTACAATCAACCTCCTGTCCCCACTGGACAATACGGGGTTTGCCATCGTATGGTATGTGGTATACTCCCTATCGATTTCCACCCTCTATAATGGATAAACGTCTTCTCCCCGTCCTCGCTACCGCTCTTGTTCTTACATCGTGTTCGCTCTTTGGCTCCGGAGAAGAAACATCTATGGAGAATGGCGATAAAAACGCTGCACCTGTAGAAGAACTGAACGGAGGTATGAATATGGAGGAAGGAAGCACAAAAGAAGATGCCAAGCCCGCGTATCCCATAGTATTACGTGGAGATGTAGGCAGCAGCCATATTGCCATTGCCGGGAAAAAAGGGAGTGTCGTGCTGAACCAGGGGAAGTTTAATACGTTTGACTTTCAGGTCTTTTTAAACCCGGAGAAGCCCGATGCGTTTGAAGTAACTCAGATGGGAGTAGGTGTACTCGTGTCCAGTTTGGTAACAGATAATGCCGGCCTTACAGATAATCTTCTTTCGGCGAACTTTCTTGACCCTGTCTCCTACCCCATGGCTACCTTCGTTTCCACAAATATTGAGAATACAGAAGGTTCCCGTTACCACGTGACAGGGGAAGCAACAGTGCATGGCGTAACCAACGAAGTTTCCTTCGATGCCACCATTACAAGAGAATCTCTCGAGGCAAATCTTCTGCTCAATATTGGTGACTTCGGTCTAAGCGGCATGAATGACTACGATGCGGATGTTCCTATGCAGATATCGGTGAAATTCCAGTAGGAATTTAGCAAAACTTTTCCAAGAGCTTTCTGCCGATTTTGTAGTGCTGCAAAAGTGAGGGAATGGAAACCCATTCATTGGGACCGTGCAGATCTCCACCCATGGGTCCGTAGAGGAAGGCAGGAATCCCCTGCTCACTAAAGAAGCGGGCATCCGTTCCGCCATGTTCCCGAATAATTTCAATCTCTCGCTCCTCTACCTCTTTTGCAAGAGTCCGTACAAGGTTCACCATGGGGTGGTCTGCATTTGTGTACAGAGGGCTTGCACGTACCATCTCATGCAGTACACAACCTGCCGGTAGAACTGCCTGCACAAGAGCAAGTGCTTCCTCAGGTTCTTTGCAAAGTTCCGGTGGGTAACGAATGTCCAGATTGCAGGCTGCATCACCCGGCACCTGGTTTCGTGCATTACTGCCACGCAGCATGGTGGGTACAACCGTTACCTGCCAGTCATCTTGTGTTCCGGGAGGAAACGCATCATGAATACGGTTCAGTGCGGTACAGAGCTTCCAGATGGCATTATCACTCTCCCAGGGCATAGCCGCATGCCCTCCCGTTCCCCGGGCTCTAAGCTCCACCCAAAGAGCACCCTTATGCTCCGTAACAATTCCCGGACTACTGCCTGTATCCGGCGTAAAGGCTACAGGAGTATTCACCACACCCTCTGTAAGAAGTTGCGGAATACTTCCCCCGGCTGTTTCTTCGTCGCTGGTAAGAAGGATACTGACGTTCGGCTTTTTCCCTTCTGCTGTTATGTCCCTGTAGGCGAGCAGAAATGGAACAATTCCTCCTTTCATATCTTTTGCGCCTCTTCCAAAAGCTCTCTCGCCTTCTACCAGTAAGCTGAATTGCTTCTCTGTTGCCGGAACTACATCTACATGAGCAAACCAGAGCAAATCTGGGTGTGTGCAGGAAAGATGCAGGTAGGGTGCTCCTTCTATTTCTCCCCGCTGCATCTCTCCGTTCGGCTGGCTCAGAAAAGTGCCTTGTATCCAGTCCAAAGCACGCACTTTTTCCGGTGTGTTCCCTTCCACTGTCTGAAAGGAGACCAATGTTGTAAGTGCATCCACTACTGTATTGCGCATTTCTGGAGTGTACGACGACTCTATCCCGGAGGTGAATGTGTGATGGAAAGGTGTAGTTGCAAAAAGTATAAAAATGTAGTATAATATAAATCAAGAAATTTTACACAAACACATACACTATGAAGCACTCACGTACACATCTCGTCGCAGCGAATGTTTCACTGCTCAATGTTCTTGCGGTTGCGCTGCTTGCCACCGGAAATCACGATGGGTCCACACTTCGCATGATGCAGTCTCAGCAAGTTGTAGGACTGCCTTCTTCCCTCCTGGCTATGGTGCCGGGAAAGATAATACAAACACCTGAAGATCGCATTGCCTATCGCCTGCAGAAGCGTCTGTACAAGACAGGGAAGGTCACTCCTCCTCTGGGCGTTTTAAGTAAAGCAGTTACAGAGAGAAAGGAGTACTTTAAACGCAGTGTAGATGTGCACGTGCTGAGTCCGGACGGAAAAGTGCAACAGGAACTTACGATATCTGCTCACAGAAACCCCCTCATTCTGACACCTGAATTCAGTTACACTCGCGCGTCGTACCACATCAATACAGATGCTGTGCGTACGCAGCTGGAGAACGAAGAGTTTGATGGAGCAACTCCTCCGGAAGATATTGTTCTTACAGCCATGGAAAAAAAGGACGACATACTGCGTGCAGAAACGAGTGGTGTTGCCAAGGCTGGCATGCGGCTCCAGGCCGCATCCGGTGCTGAACTTATTTCAAAGGCACTGGAAACGCAGCAGAAGGAAGTCAGTGTGCATCTCATTCCTACACCCGGTGTCGTTATCAATGAGACGGGAGAAGATGTAGGTGAAATGAAACTACTCGCCATAGGACGATCCAACTTTGCAGGTTCTACCTACGCCCGTATGCAAAATGTGCGAAAAGCACTCCGGAGTCATGTGAACAACACTGTGGTATTGCCGGGTGAAACATTTTCATTCAATAGCACTTTGGGGGGGCCTGTTACAGAAAGCAGAGGATGGTATATGGCAAAAGTAATTTTTGAAGGAGATCAGTTGCGATACGCTCCCGGAGGAGGCATTTGTCAGGCATCCACCACAGTATACCGAGCTATTGTAAATGCAGGGTTCCCTGTCGTCGAACGGCGTGCGCACAGCCTCTACGTAAGCTACTACAAAGAATATGGAGTAGGCATAGACGCGACTATTTACCCCGGAAGTCAGGATCTTGTGTTCCTGAACGACACAGAACACCCCCTGCTCATTCAGGCCTACGATGACGGGTATGATGCTGTAGTAAGCATATTCGGGACTCCGGATGGCCGCTCAGTGGAACTGAATGGCCCCTACTTTACAACCAATGCTCCGGACGAATTGCTCATTCATAACAGGAAAATAGCACCCAACGAAATTGCCTGGCTGCAACGAGTATCATACGCAGATGGTGCAGTAAAAGAGAACACTATTCTTTCACGGTATATGACACTTCCGGAATACGTGAAACGGGAATTCACAGCACCCATAGCGGTTATTCAGGAGAAAACAGCTGTTTCTTTGGGTTCCTAAGCAGAGGAGATAAATATCGGGTTCGTACTACGGAGAAAGGTGCGGTACAGTATGGCCGCATCTTTCTTTATGTCTACCCGTACATTCATCATAGGTTTGCTCGCAGTAGGTATAAACTTTTCCGCATGCAGTGCACTTGCACTTACTAGTCTGTTTCTTCTTCCAACCCGGAGTGTTGCTGCCGAAAACATACTCATGACACCGTCTCAGATGAGTTTTTCCTGCGAAAAACAAAGTTCTCACACTGCCCTAGATGTTCATACACAGAGAACTGGCTGCAGGGATACAAAGGCTTGCATACAGAATTCCATTCATGCAGAAGTACACAGGGGTTTACATGCATCTGCTCATACACAGAATCTGCTGGTGTTTCTGCAGACACCCTGCCCCGGCAAGAGATCTATGAATACTGCACAAACAGAGTCTGTGAGCCTTGCCCGGGACGGACCACTGTACCCGGAAGCCCCTTTATTCGCTCATCAATTGATGAAGAGAGAATGAGTGTATACTCCCTCTGATTTCTATTTATTTTTTTCTTCTTCTTATGCCGAATCTTACAACAAATGGCTCTAATCCCTGGTTTGGTGTATCTATGGCTCTCATTGGAGTGATCATAGGGTACTCCGTTGCTCTGGGAACAGCAGATTCTCAACCGGGAAAGCCCGCAGGTGCTGCCGCACCCAGTCCCTCAGTTGCAGCACAACCCACTGCTCCTGCACCACAGGCTCCCAGTGCTGCTAATATTGTGGCACCGGATCCTAAAACAGATCACATCCGTGGCAACCCGAAAGCAACGGTTTCTCTCATTGAATACTCCGATTTCGAGTGCCCCTTCTGCCAGCGCCATCATCCCACTCTCCAGCAGGCACTGGATGAATACGGAGATGATGTGAACTGGGTCTACCGTCACTACCCGCTCTCCTTTCACCCCAATGCAAGGCCATCGGCTCTTGCATCCGAGTGCGTTGCGGAACTTGGAGGAAACGATGCCTTCTGGCAGTTTGCAGATACCGTGTTTGAGAAAGGCGCGGTGGTGGCCAACCTGCAAAGCTACGCAGGTGGCATTGGTATCAATACGACTGCATTCAGCGACTGTCTCTCCAGCGAGAAATACGCTGAGCATGTAGACGGCCAGCTCGACGAAGGTTCCGCATCCGGCGTGAGCGGCACGCCCGGCACTATTGTGTACAACAACGAAACAAAGGAATCCCGTTACATTTCGGGCGCTCAACCCTACTCAAATATCAAAGCAGCCATAGACGCTATTCTGTAGTACCTTCAGGTGAACAGAAACGAGGCGGGATTGCCGCCTCGTTTTTCTGTACTTGCATTCCCGATGATTTCATTTTTATCCTGGACTAAAAGGATGTATACTTTCGTGCCATTATCATTCAATACTTATGAAAAATCAGCTCTGTATAGCCGTATGTACAGCTGTGGTACTCACCTCCTGTACTACACCGTCTCCGCAGAACAATGCATCCTCTTCTTCTGAATCTGCCTCCCAACCGCAAAGTTCAAGTTCAAGCGAGAAAGTTATTCGTGAGACGAAGAATGTGTCGTACTCCGGTATTGTGCGACCATTGGGCATAAGCGTGTACATGGAAGGAACGCATCGGCTTTCTCTGGAGAATGACCGCTTCATCCTGCTGGAAAGTGATGCTGTAGATTTAAATGGCTATGTGGACGAACATGTAGAAGTACTCGGCTCCATTCGACCAACCGTAGAGAGCGATGCCATGATTATGCGTGTGGAATCCATAGCCCTGCAGGAAACGAGTACGAGTGCGCAGAGTGCAGACACAACTCCTTCTGCAGGAAATACGCAGTCCAGTACTGCTGCTTCCACTCTCGGATTTTCGTTCTCTTCTCTTTCTTCCCGTACAGAGTCTGCTTCCAGTACACCAAGCAGTGCTACACAAGTTGCTTCACAGACGTCTTCCACTGATGCCACATCCGGTGCACAGAAGAAGACTCCAGGCCCCGCCTTCCTTGCACGTCAGGAGAAAATGGCAAGCGAAAGTTTTACGGCAGAAAACTGGACACAGGAGTACTGCAGCGAACACATAGGTTTCTGCATCCCTGTGCATCGCAATTGGTGGTTCACCTCCTTTGGAGCAACTTCCACACACTACTGGCATGTGGAACTGAATTCCGAAGCGTTTGAAGATTTGTACGAAGGCCCTGTTGTCATAGACCTGAACGGCGAAAGCCTCAATGCGCTCAGTATTGCAAATGGATCCATTCATACCGATGGCCAGACAGTCACAGGCTACCGCAGTTGGACGAATGGACGTCACTTTGCCATTCATGCAGATGTCTCTCTGCGTAATGCCGTTGAGTACATCACAAATAATTTAAGAGAGGGAGACTAGCTCCCAGTCTTTGGGAACTCCTCAACAGACATGATACAATTTCTTCATGCTCTTCTTCTACTCTGCACGCAATCAGGATAATGAACTTGTCCGTGGCACCATAGAAGCTATTTCCACGCAGGCTGCACGCGAAGCCCTGCGCGATATGGATTTGCAGGCAGAAGAATTACACGAAGCTACCATGCGTGAAAAGGAAGCTATTGCTTCCGGAAAGCACATATTACCGCACTCTTTTCACACCCCAAATCTTGTGCTGGAAGGTGAAGAGAAAGCACTTCCCAAGCCGCCCGCTCCTCCCCCTTCTACGGTACACAGGAAGGAAGAACACCCCGAGAAAAAAAAGAAGAAGCAGTACTACCCGTTTACAGATACTCTCCGGCTGTACGCAGGCTGGCTTTTAGCCTGGTACTCTCTTGTGTATATACTGGGAAGTTACCAACATATCCGAAGCCTTCCGTTCCGCATACCGTACGTGGAAGCCCTCCTGCCACCCTTCTCCCCTATTGTTCTCACCTTTACACTGGCCACCTTCCTCTTCCTGCTCTGTACAAGTGTGCAGAGAACTGTAGGCAAGGGGAAACTCACGGGGGTAGCTTGTAGCATCCTCGGAGTAGGGATATTTGTATGGTATCGACTGAATGTGTAACAGGAATATAGGTACTGACCACTGAAAGTTATCAGTGGTCAGTGAATCCAAAAAAAAGGCCAAAGGACAAAAAGCTACAAGCCCAATTGCTTTCTAATTTCATCTGCCTGCTCAGCCTCCTGCTTTTGCGCATCCTGCTGGACCGTAACAGTCTGCAGATCCTTCCAGTCTTCTGCATGCTTTTGTTCCAGCTTCATCAGCTGAAGAAGGTGCTTGGGTGAGAGTTCAGAAAATTTCTTTCGCTCTTCCTGCAAAATCTTCTGGAGTTCATCTATCTGAAACTGGCTGAGTTTGGGAATGGCCTGAATAATGCGCCACTTCTCATCTCGTGTCAGTGAAATGCTTCCACGGAGAAGCGTAAGAAAGCCCTGTTCATCGAACTGGGTTTCGGGGTGTGCAGGAGCACCGATCTTATCGTTACTCAGCTGAGCGGCAATACTGCCAAAGCGGTAGTCCCCTACTTCTCCAAGTATGCGGATATCTTCGTCATCATACCCCTGTTCCTTCGTCGCCTGCTGTCCGGGAGGAGGCGGAGGTGGCCCCTGATCCTGCGGAGGTGGGGGTGGCTGCGTTCCGGCCGGCTGAGCGCCTGCTGCCACTGCAGAACCTGCTGCGGGAGACGTTTGTGGTGGCGGAGGCGGAGGTGGAGAAGAAAACACCTGTGTAGGATCAAGTCCACCCTCGGGAACACTGTCTCCGGGGCGTACGGGCTTGGCATCGCCTTGTCCTGCCGGAGGTGTAGTACCGTCTGTCATACTGCAATGGGAAATTTCTCTGGTATTCTATCAATTCATTTCCGTAATGGAAGCCAAAAGTGCTAAGAAATACCGTGGCCATTCAGATCAGTACTTGACACACAATTCGAAATACGTATGATTTCGGTAATGGAATTTGTCCAAAGAACACCCGCAGGCAGCATGATGATGCACATGATGCACACCCCTCTGCGAGGCGTTCGTAAGACATAATCTACTAAGAACTACGAATCTAATGCCCCGCAGAGATGCGGGTTTTTTGTATCTCTTTACTTTTTCTCCCATGGCCATCCTTACTCCATTCGAAGAAAATATCCTCTCCAGAGAGGTAAGTGCCGTACATGCTTTTTCGGACACATTTGATGCAAATGCTGCAAGAGACGCTTCCGACCCTCGTACAGCAGACTTTGATGCAGAGGTCACAACGGACTTTCGGTCTTTGAGACTGACCAATGATACAAAGCACTCCATTGCCCGTAATCCTGACTTAGGTGCATATGCAGCAGAAACGATAATTCGTTTACAAGATCATGCAGCAGGACTCATAGAAAGAATTGAACAGAACGGAGTACCGGCTTCTGCAGTACGGAAATACAGAGAGCAACTTCAAGAGCAAACACGACAAGTTGTAGTAAATTGTGCTAGACGCAATAAACCGGGTGAGCAGAGAACAAACGGTTCGGATTTCCTGCTTGGCATTACCCACAACGGTATAGAAATTTACAGTACACCAGCAGAACTTCTCCGATTCTGTCGTAGAGATATTTTGAGTTTATTTAGAATTCCTAACAAAAGCCATCCTCTGTTCGATGGACAGAGAGAGCAATTTCGCTCTTCTATTATTGCATTAAGTCGATATTTCCCAGAGCATCTGGAACTTCTCTATCGTTACAGTTCAAGAGAAGAGCTCTTAGCGGCATTGGAGAATGGCTCAGAAACAACAATTCCCGATCAGAAGCATCCACTTCAGCTCGCCTTTGCAGACCGATATGGAAACGTGCGAGCGCGGGCAAGAGATATTGCGCATACCCGTGGACAGATGGAGGAATGTCTCAATGGCAGTGGTGTAGTAGGTATTCGCAATGGGCATGAATCCACACCTATTATCGCTCATGTTACGAAATGCTTAGATGAAGTACCAGGAGATCAAATAGGTATTTATCACAACGTTGCAGATGGAAAAACACGTACTGGAGAACCTGGATACCTCGAAATTGTGCGTAAGTTTCCTGATGAAGGCGGGGAAGAAGAAGTAACACAAGATGCCTACGAAACTATCGGTGCAAAATTAGGACATCAATTGGAAATTGTTGCTGTGTAGCAATATTCGCTCTTTAACATCACTTTTTTTACACTGCCGACTGGTGGTCACCGTGTTACAACGTGTAATACTGTGGATACCACCGGCAGTGTACTGCGTTTAGAAAGGAGGCCTGTTATGGCCAAGAAATCTTCTAGGAAGAAGCCGAAGGCTACTGCAGATGCTTCTGCACAGGAGAGTGTGGGAAGCGTTCTCTGTAACCTTACAGAAAGTCAGGAAGGATTTTTACAGAAATGTATAAAACATAAATTCTTCTGTGCAATCGAAAAACCTCTTCCTGTTACGTTCCCAGATGAGATGCTTTCACTCTGGAATACACTCCCGCACTTTGCAGAACTCAATGGAATCTGGCAGAGAGTGTATCTGAATAGAATGCTCACTCTGGGTGAGGAATCGGCAGTCTTACGAGTGGGACTTTTTACGTTGATCCCTCCTCTGCAAAAACCGGAGACGACAGAGAAACCAAATACTCTTTTCTTATTTCAGAGTGAGGAAGAAGCAAGAAGTTCTCTTTTGGAAACAGAAAAAGCCCTGGTAAGAAATATCGGTTCTTTAGGGGGCATTTGGGTGAGTTCTGCTCTTGCTGTTTGCTTTAGTACCTCAAAAGACATCTGTATCGGTGAAGAAATAGTATGGCAAAGAGGTATTTATCTCCTTGCTCATGCCAGAGGCTTCTCACATACCGATTTCGTTCCTCAGAAATGGACCCAGGAGTAGAAAACGCAGTAAGGTCGGAAGGCGGGGAGAAGAGTAATCTTCTTCCCCGCCAACCAATAGAAAGAATACCTCTCCAAATGTGGTACATGCTATGAAATGTGGGCTATTTTACTGAAGACAAAAACTTCTCCGCCGCCCTCCTCGCCCGTACCACCAATTCCGGATTCATGAGACCGGATTGCCGGTATTCGGGAATGCCGCTCTGTCGGAAGCCGTAGAGCTCTCCGGGGCCGCGAATCTGCAGGTCTATTTCTGCCAGCTTAAAGCCATCGTGGTGTTTTTCCATCGCTTTCAGGCGCTGTGAGCGAGATTGTTCCGGTGTGGTGGTAAACAGGAAGCAGTAGCTTTTATGGTCCCCCCTTCCCACACGACCACGAAACTGATGAAGTTGTGAGAGTCCAAAACGTTCGGAGCCTTCTATAATCATTATAGAGGCATTGGGCACATCTATTCCCACTTCTATTACCGATGTGGAAACGAGGATATCGCTGTTGCAGTCTTTGAATGTGCGCATGGTTTCCTCTTTTTCCGCGGGCGTCATTTTGCCATGCAGGATGGCAATGCGGCGGCGCGGAAAACTTTCTGTTAAACGAGCAGCCTCCTGCTGCACACTTTTAATTTCTGCCATCTCTTCGTGCTCAGATCCCGTTATGAGCGGACAGATGACAAAGGCCTGCCTCCCTTGATCAATTTGATGGTCTATAAAGAGCTCCACTTCTTTTCTCCCTGTGGGAGGCACCACCTTGGTATCTATGGGCTTGCGATTCCCCGGTTTTTCTAGCAAAACAGAAAGGTCATGATGACCGAATGCGGTAAGCGCAAGAGTACGCGGAATGGGTGTGGCTGTCATAGAAAGAAAGTGGGGACTCCCCTTCTCCTTGAGTTTCTGGCGCTGGAGTACACCAAAGCGGTGCTGCTCATCCACAATCACCAAGGTAAGATCCTTAAACTGCACACTCTCCTGTATGAGTGCATGGGTACCTATAATCAGGTCTATGCTTCCGTTTGCGAGTCTCATGCGCACATCGTCTGCATCATTCTTTGGAACAGATCCTGTGAGCAGTGCAACGGTAGGGTGCCGCATGGTAAGTTTTCCTTTTTGAGCCTTCAGGTATTTGTGAAAACTGATGAGCGTTTGCCCTATGCTCTGTGCATGCTGCTTTGCCAGAACTTCCGTAGGCACCATGAGCGCACACTGGCCGCCATGTCGTATGACATTGGCCATCACTGCAGTTGCGACCAATGTTTTGCCGGAACCCACGTCTCCTTCCAGGAGTCGCGACATGGATTTTCCCTTCTCCATATCTTTCAGAATTTCATAGATGGCAACCTTCTGGCTTCCTGTGGGAGTAAACCTAAGTGACGCAAAAAATGCACGAATGAGTTCTATATCCATAGGAACCTTCAGGCGGTTCTGTACCTCTCCCTGCCATTCCTTCTTTCTCTCCAGTGCCTCTTTCTGTACCCGGTACATCTCCTCAAACTCCATACGGTCACGCGCACGCTGTACCTGTGCTGGTTCACTCGGGAAGTGAAGCCACCGCACAGCTTCGCTCCGACCTATCAGGCCTTCTTCCTGCAGCACTTCTTCCGGCAGGGTTTCCTGGAGCAACCCTATGGCATCCTGTACCAGAACAATTTTTTCCCGCAGCCACTTACTCGTTATAATTTCGTACTGTGGATAAAGCGGAACAAGCCTGCCGGCATGGAGAAGGTCGTGTACTCCTCCCACTCCGGAAGATTCAAACTGCGGACTCTGTATTTGGAGTTTTCTGCCTTTGAGTGTGACCTTACCCGTACATACGACCTCTTCTCCGTTACTGAGCATCCGTACGATGTGCGGCTGATTGAACCAAATGAGCTCAGCCTGATCCCCGTTTTCATCGGTCATCACCGCACGCACAAATTGCTTTCGTGAGCGGGTACGTATGAGCTTAAGGCCTTCCACCACACCACGAATACTTACTTTAGCCCCAACAGGAGCGCTTTGCAGGGTGTGCATTTGACTCAAATCTTCATGCGCACGCGGAAGGTACAGCAGAAGGTCCTCCACCGTCTGTACATGCAGCACCCTCAGAGCATCTATGTACTCTTCCCGTGTACGGAGCACCTTTGCAAGCGGAGTGGTGAGATCCATGCAGGAAGTATAGCGTATGCGTATGCTGTATGCGGTATGGCGTCTGTGAGTTTTTAGGAGAAATTCTCCCTTTGTTTTTTACCCGACTTCGCAGAATGCCTCGAGCGTAAGCCGGTGGAGCTTCACATACGACATACCCCTATGAAGAGCTTGCCTGTTCCAGCAGTGACACAATGTTTTCATTATGCCCATTATAGACCGCCACAACTGCTCCGTTTCTAAAGTATGCTGCATCCTCACCCCAGTACACACCCATCCCCTTGGTTGTTTTGCCGCTTTCCTGCACACTCGTTATGTCCTGCTGCGCCTCCTCTGCAGAAGCGAAACGGAAGAAGAAGACCATTTCATTCTGAAGCACAACAGTTTTACCATGTTCACCCATCACGGCAGGATCCATATCCCAGGTGAAATCAAGTGCTTCACCCCTCTCCTGCAGAGCGAGGAAGAAAGGTTCGTTTTTCCAGTCCTCCGCTCCGGGTTCCCGCTGTGTCTCCTGTATGGGTTTCCCCAACGGAAACTCTCCGCTTTCTGTCACACACTTCAGGTACTCCCCCTGCACTACGAGACCACCCTCCTCCTTACAATCTTTTACATCCCGAACTTCCTCCGTAGGTATCACATCCGCGGTGGAAGAGCTTTTGCATGCTGAGAGCAGCAGGAGCGTTGCGATGAAGATGGAATACTTTTTCATAATTTTAGGGCAGAGAGAATGAAACAGTCACCTCCAGGCGGTCCAGGTGTACACCGTCCTTCGGCGAAACATCGTACAACTCCAGTGTACCTGCCGGCGCACCCGGCATGCCATAGAAAATAGAACCTTCAAATGGAAGAAATGCTTTTTCGTTCACTCCCTTTGTGCGGAGCTTCCCCTCTGCAAGGGACTTCCCGAGTGCATCTGTGAGTGTATAGAAGACAGTCCCTTCAAAGACACGAGCCGTACCCCGCACCGTAAAGGGACTTTGAATACTATCGTATGCATATGGCACTTCTACCCGGATGTTTTCACTCCTTTCCTTAGAAACCCTATTCGTAAACGCAGAAAATACAGAACCGCAGGTATCTCCTCTGCACATATAAGCAAGAAGAACGATTCCTGCACTAAGTGCTATAAAGCCGCCGGCAAACTTTCCAAATGCTTTAAGGAGCATATATACCCTGATTGTAGCATTTATCCTTCGTTCATGTGCGTCGATATTTTTCTCTACGAAGAAAAAGAGATGTACTCTAGTCATTGTATACATCTTTCATCATACTGGAACCAATCGGGGCGTAGCTCCAACCTCCGTCCGCCTTCCAACTTCGCTTTATATTCACTGTAATTTCTCATAGCGTATGAGATACTATTGGACACACGGGGCGTAGCTCAGTTGGTAGAGTGCGTGGTTTGGGACCACGAGGTCGCTGGTTCGAGCCCAGTCGCCCCGACCAAGTTGAATTGAAAATAAGTAAGAAGCGCAGGGACGAATCCATCGCAATTACCAATATTTTCACCAGCACAGGATGCATCCTGCGCGTTCATTTGGGCATATAAGTCAGTGCAACTGCTAAAGAGAAAATAAGGTACAATGTATTTCCTATGGAGTGCACGGTTCTCACCGCATCAAAATCATCGGGTATTTCAAATGGTCTCACCTACGAGGCACCCGAGGGCAGTGTAGGCATCGGCTCCCCTGTTCTTGTGCCTCTGCGGAAGAAGATGACAGAGGGTATTGTACTGGCACTCAACGAAAAGCGGGAAAACACATTTGACGTAAAAGCTATTAAACAGGCTCTGAGTGCAAATCCACTTCTCCCGTCGTTTCATATACAGACACTGCGCTGGATGGCTGAGAAGTATATGTGCACTCTTCGTCAGGCCATAGCCATCTTTCTTCCCTCACTCTCCTGGAAGGACCTGCTCCCAAAAGAGCAGAAGACGTACAGACTCTCCGGTAAGAAAATAGAGGGTATAAAGGGGAAGAAACAACGCACTGTCTGCGACTATCTCCTGGGAAAAGATGCTGTAGAGGCTTCTGCGCTGCGGGAAGAGACGGGATGTTCCCTTGCCACCCTACGTTCGCTTTTGGAAAAAGGAGTACTCACCGAGGAAACAAGTACAAAATCATCACTCCCCTCCTCTCCTGCAAACATCACGTGGCCAACGCTTACAGATGTACAACAGTCTGTAGCATCATCCATAGCAAAAGAAGACCGTCCTTCTCTCCTTTTTGGCATCACAAGCAGCGGAAAGACAGAAGTGTACGCACAGATGATTGCAGAGGCCGTAACGTCCGGAAAATCCGCCATTCTCCTCGTTCCGGAAATTTTGCTTACCGAGCACTGCATTCACCGGTTTCAGGCGCTGCTTTCCCCCGAGCGCATTCAGGTGGTACACAGCAGACTGACGCCTTCGGCACGCAAGGCTGCCTGGCGTGCGTGCCGTGCGGGGGAGGTAGACTTGGTCATCGGCTCCCGGAGTGCCCTCTTCTCTCCTCTGGAAAACCTCGGTCTGGTGGTGATAGATGAAGAACACGAGTGGACGTATAAAAATGAACAGACACCTCGGTATCATGCACGGGAAACCGCGGAGGCGCTCTGCAGATTTGCAGGCGCCAAACTCCTGCTGGGTACTGCAACACCGTCGCTGGAATCCTGGCAACGCGCAAAGGGGGGGGTGTACCATCTTGTAAGGCTCCCCGACCGGTACAAAGGACACGCGCTTCCTGCCGTACGTGTTGTGGATTTGGCAGACGTGACATTTGGCAAAAGCTACCCCTTTTCTCCTCCGCTCTTCGAAGCGATAGAACAGCGGCTCAAAATGGGTGAACAATCCATTCTGTTTCTCAACAGACGTGGCCTGGCCAGCGCTTTGCTCTGTCTGGAATGTCGCCGGCGGGTAGTCTCTCCCGATTCACAGCTGCCATTTACCGTACATAGAGGGATAGACGGAAGGTCTCGTCTCATTGATCATACGACCAATCTCACAGTAGAGGCTCCCAAGTACTGCCCGCACTGCGGCTCTGCTTCTCTACGGGAAGTGGGAGCGGGAACTGTGCGCATAGAAGATATTCTTTTAGAGCGGTTTCCGCAGGCACGCATTCTACGTGCCGATAAAGACACGCTCACGCATCCGGAGCACATGCGTCTGCTCTTACAGAAGATGCGCCAGGGACAGGCAGATATTTTGCTGGGTACCCAGTCTGTGGTAAAAGGCCTGGACCTGCCCCATGTGACACTCGCAGCGGTGCTCATCGCAGACATTGGTCTCTCACTGCCTCACTTTCGTGCGGGAGAAAGAATTTTTCAGCTTCTCACACAGCTGACGGGGCGCAGCGGACGAGCGCAGCCCGGTGAAGTCATCATACAGACCTTCCGGCCGCAGGCACCCGAAGTGCGCCTTGCGGCGGAGCACAAAACAGAAGAGTACCTGGACACAGAACTCAAATTGCGCGTACACGCCGGCTACCCCCCCGCAACGGAAATGGTACGACTCCTTACGCGCGGAACCGGAGCTGCACATCGTGCTCAGGCTGTAGCCACAGATGCTCGTGAACGAGCAAGAACACATACCGGAGAACTCCATATCAGCTGTGCCCCCACTCTTTTTGGTGGCGGTAAGGTCTGGCATGTGCTCCTCCGTGGCAACGATTCCCGATCTCTGCTTGCACATCTCAGCCTGGAAGACATGATCGTGGATATCGACCCGGTCGAGTGTGTGTAATGCTGCGACTTGAATGCTCAGGAGGAATTCCCTAGACTCAAACGTACCCTCCCCTCTCTTTCGTATGAAAAAAACTGCTGCGCTCTGGCTCGGACTTTTCCTTTTTGTTCCGGTATCCGCTTCTGCCTCGTTCCTCTTTGCAGAAGAGGATTTGACCATTGTTATACCCTTGAATGATGACACCTATGCCGCAGGAGGAACCGTAGTCGTACAGGAAGATGTAGACGGAGACTTGTACCTTGCAGGAGGAGACGTAACAGTAAAAGGTACTGTGAAACAAGATCTGATTGTTGCCGGTGGCGATGTTACACTCGGTGGAACCATAGGAGATGATGCGCGCATTCTTGCCGGGAAAGTCTTCATTACCTCCACAGTAGAGGATGACCTTATTATTTTGGGCGGTGATGTGACCCTTTTAGAAGGCTCACATGTCAAAGGTGATGTACGTGTGCTGGGGGGAGATGTGGTAGTGGATGGCATGGTGGATGGCAACCTGCATGTGCGCGGTGGCTCACTCAAGTTTAGCGGCAGTATAGGGGGCGATGTAGATGTACGCACCGAGACATTGCGTTTCAACGGTCACACCGCCGGCAATGCGGTTCTCGCCGCAAAAGATTTTAACATCAGCAATACGGCCCACTTTGAGCAGGATGTGCACTACTGGCAGCCGGAAGGTGTGTACTACTTTGCAGGAGCAACCGTGGAAGGGAAGAGTGCATACGACGAAGACCTTGCTCTCAAAGCATTCGACAGTGTTAAAAAGACCGCTCTGGATGTCTTTAAAGCAGGGCTCATTGCCATAGCCGGGTTCAGCCTGCTCTCCGCTTCTCTGCTTATATTCCTGATGATCCTTACAACAAAAACGTATTTTGTAGACGGAGCGAATCGTCTCAAAAAGGCGCCCGGCCTCAGTCTGTGGTACGGCTTTTTGTATCTCCTTGTTACACCCGTGATTGCTCTGGCCTTCTGCGCGACCATTATTGGTATTCCCATCGGTCTCTTTATTGCTGTGCTCTACCTCTTTACGGTCTTCTATGCACATGCATTTGCATCCGTTCTCTACGCAAAGTGGCTACAACTCCGCTACAAAAAGAATTGGAGCACCTTCCGTCTCTTCCTCGCTTCCGTAGGCATCTACGTTCTCCTCCGGGTCGTTTCCCTCATTCCACTCCTGGGTACCTTTGCTATTTCTCTTCTGGTTCTCATGATGTTTGGCGCACTCGCACATACGGAGTACGTGAAGTACAAGAAGGTCTGCTGACCAGCTTATTAGCTTTGCTAGCTTGACTAGCTTTATGAGCTACGTTAGAAGATCTTGATACCAAGATTCGGTAAAGTGGACATTTTTGCAGGCTGAAACACAGATCACTCGCCTCGTAGGAACTCCTCAATCATCGGTTGTTTCTG
>PFDR01000070.1 GCA_002772545.1 Candidatus Peregrinibacteria bacterium CG10_big_fil_rev_8_21_14_0_10_49_10
CAGAACGTCTCGAAAAAGCACTTGCAGAAATGGATACCCAGGAATCTGAGCAGAAGTAACTATTCTCCCCCACATATTTTGTTTATTGCACACTTCCTGCAGGCGCACAAAAAAGAAAAGCGATTTCTGTTTGGCATTGCGGTATGTTTGCTTTCTGCAGGAGTCACCCTGCACTGGCATGGAAACCTACGGGCGAAGACACTCTCGGATATAGACCCGGCAAGCCATGAAGGAATGGCAGCACTCTTCCTACAGGAGAGAGGAATCATTGAGGGTTTTCCCGATGGTACATTCAAAGGAAGTCTGCCTGTAAACAGGGTTCAGGCAGCAAAAATGCTGCTACTTGCTGCCGGGTATCAAATCTCCAAACTGGAAAACAGAGGTATATTTCCCGATGTAGAAGCCGGATCCTGGTACGAACCCTTTGTCATGAACGCCACACGCTACGGCCTGATGCAGGGGTACCCCGACCGAACCTTTGGCCCGGCTCTCACCGTGAAACGGGCGGAGTTTCTCAAGATGCTCGGGAACGCATTTAAGCTTGAGCAGTACATACCACACACCTACATAGACGTTCCACCTGGTGAATGGTTTGAGCCGTATGCCGGCATAGCACAAAAGTACAACCTCTTCCTCTACGACGATAACCATCTGCAGCCCGGAGCACCCATGACGAGAGACGAGGTGGCATGGGCGCTGTATCAGATTATGCTGTACCGGGAACTGGGAACTGTTCTCTCCACACCGTTTGATTTCGTAACACCTTTCCCCTCTCCGGGGGCTCAACTACTGACACTGGAAGATCTCCTGAGTGCAGCCACACTCAAGCCGGCGGCACCTGCTTCCGGTGACATAGATCCACTCAGCTTTGAAGGTGCCGCAGTACTCAACCTGATACAAAAAGGCATACTTGCAGAGCCAGAGAACGGAATGTTCAACGGTGAGGAGGCTACAAACCGTGTACTGGCAGCAAAGACCCTAATGCTTGCTGCAGGACTCTCTATTGCAAACCTGCAGAACCGTGGCATCTTTTCCGACGTGGAAGATGGCTCCTGGTACGAAAGCTACGCCATGAACGCCACGCGCTACGGACTCATGCAGGCCTACCCCAACGGCACACTTGGCCCGCTTGCACAAATTACTCGTGCCGAGTTTTTAAAAATGCTCACCACAGCATTTAAGCTGGAAGAGTACATTCCCTACACCTACACAGATGTACCCCCTGATGCCTGGTTTGCACGCTACGTAGGCACTGCCGAGCGCTACAACCTCTTCCTGTACGATGACGGAGAACTGTCGCCCACAGAGCCTCTTACAGGCAACGATCTTGCCTGGGCAGTCCACCAAATAATCACGTACAAAGAACTGGGTACGGTTATTGCCACACCCCTTGACCATGTAGAACCGACTCCTCCGGGTGCAACGGAACTGATCCGTCAGCCAAGTTTACACTCGGCACGTTCCAGTGGAACAGTTTTTGGAAGTAGTGGAGGAAGCAGTGTAGATACGGATGGTGATGGGATTCCGAATGGTCAGGATCCGGATATAGACGGTGATGGGATTCCCAATGGTCAGGATCCGGATATGGATGGAGACGGGATTGCCAATAGTATTGATCCAGATATTGATGGTGATGGCATTCCCAATGGTCAGGACAGTAGTCCGGGCGGGTCAGGCGTTGGAAGTGGAGGAAGCAGTGTGGATACGGATGGAGACG
>PFDR01000009.1 GCA_002772545.1 Candidatus Peregrinibacteria bacterium CG10_big_fil_rev_8_21_14_0_10_49_10
CGCAGATGGTGTATTCTGAGGTGTTACTGAAGGAGCCTGCCCCGCAGATGATGTATCCTGAGGTGTTACTGAAGGAGCCTGCCCCGCAGATGGTGTATTCTGAGGTGTTACTGAAGGAGCCTGAGTCTGCCCCGCTGGTTGTGGTGTTTGTGGAGCTGTAGGGGGAGTCGATTGACTCTGCGATGGAGTTGTTTCCTGTGATGCCTGAGGATCTTTTCCTGCCGCCAAAGGTACTAGCTTTGCTCCGGCACTTTTTGTAGCCAAGAGATTTGTGAGCTCCTCAGCAGACTGTGTCTTCCCCATCAACTTCAACGTCTGACTAAGGAAGGTAATCAATCGATAACCGCCCCCCGGATTCCCCGTGGAAGGAGGTGCAGTGTGTATTGCTCTGTTTGCATCTGTAAGGCTTGCCAGAAAGGTCTTTAGGGTCTCACCGAAATTCTCAATCCGCGCTTCCAGTTCCTCTTTCTGCTTTTGCACATTGGAATCCGTGCCCTGTTGGTTCAAAAGGAACCATGCACGAGCAATTTGAACGGACTTATCCAGGTCATCTTTATATGTTTCTTCACGCCGGGCTTCTTCTTTTTCTGTTGCAATCTGTGTAGGCAAGGCATCAAAATCAATCTCCTGATCCAGCACATCCACCATTTCCCACATAGCAGGAACCCTTACGCCAATTGCTCCATCTGCGTTTACAATGATGCGGAAGAGTTCTTTCCATTCGTTCTCCAGATTTATTCCCTCGTTGGGTGTTATGCGGCGTGTTTCACCAATGGTACTGAGTGAATGCACTCCATTTGCCCGGTGACTCGTGAGCATGGCAAGTACGAGCGAATTGGCAACCCGCTGTGCGAAGTAGCGCTCCATATTCGCTATACGTGTGTTGCCGGTCTGCTCCGGTTGGTAGAAGAGCTGTTCAAAGAAGGCCCGGCCTTCGTTTCCAAGGACTGCTTCTATTTCCGAAACGAGGTCGGGATTGATATTTCCTTTTTCGCGTAAAGATGCAAAGAAACGCTGGTACACTCCTATACTTTCACGCAGTTCAGAAAGTGTATTAGCGTCTGCTGCCTGTACATCTCTGCCAAAGAGCCGGCTCATGAAATTTGGTTGCAGGAGAGCTTCTATATTCCGTAAGTTCTCTATGGCACCAAACTTTCCGCTCGTTCCCCGCGTGAGACGGTCGGTAAAACTCAAAATGGAATCGAATGTGCCTACATCTTGGGCTCCTTCCAGTGTTCCTATTTCAGCTGCACTCAGAGGTAATTTATTTGATTTTAGGGAGCGTACAAGTATGCCGTACTTCAGGCGTTCTATGGCCATGAGCATATCACGCAGCGGTATGTGTTCATCTCTGCGTAGTATTTCGAACGTCCCAAGAAGCATTGTTTGAGCATCAGTTGTAATGAGGCCCGTTTCTTCCATATTAAAGAGACTTTCCTGTACTTCTACGTCCAGCAAACCATCATCTTGCGTTACTTCCGTACGGGAAGTAAGACCGAGCTGTGTGTTCTCTGCTTCCGTAAGAAATGCTTTTTCCAATTCTCTCGTGGGCACGTCAAGCGGTGTGTCAAAGTCACCGGAAAGAACATCGGCATCATCCAGTGTGGCTTCCGGGGCGGCTTCGGGTTGTTTTTTCTGAAGTCCTTGTATGACATCCATAAAACTTTTCTGTGCCAGGTCGCCCTCCGCACGGTCTTGTCCCGCACTCACGATCTTAAAGTACATGTTCCGGTAGCGCTTCGGGAGTGTGGTGTGGTCCGTAATGTGGTTGGTCTTTGTGTAGGCTTCCAGAGTGCGGGCGGTATTCAGGTTACCCTCTCTTCCGAGCATGTACATAACATGGGTCAGCGCATCACCCACGTATCCGTTTCTTTTCTCTATAAGCTTAAAAATCTCTTTTGTGTTGTACCCCCGCTTACCTGCAATAATTTGTATTTCAATTTTAGTCCTTCCCGCCTTTAGGTCAAAGGCAGCGCCTCCACGCGGATCTATAGTGAGACTCTTGGAAATTTGGCCAAACGAGACTTCCGAAAGTGCTGCAAATGTAGAAGCCACGGGATCCCGTATTTGTTCCTGCGTAAGCCACTGTTGCATGACCGAGAGTGAATCGCGATCCTGCTTTGTGGAAAGACCGACCATCTTTAGTCCCTCCGAGAATTTCTCGGAGACGGTTCCAAAGAATTCCTGTGCCGTATCTCCCATGGATCCAAAGGCATCGTCTTCTCCCCGTACAAGCTTTTTGTAGAAGTAGGTACCTGCCAGAACGTAGGGAATGCTCTGCCAGAACTTACTCTCCGAGGTAAACATCCTGTATGCGGCATACACTCCTATGGCAATGGCAACAAACTTCTCTTTGCCTCCCAGGTTGTCCCAGTTTTCCATAAAGGATTGGAGCTGCTTTTCCTTTTCGGTTTCCACTCCCTTCTTAAAGACGTCTCTTTCTTTCCGTGATTGTCGTATGCGTTCGTTCTCTTCTTCCTGTCGCGCATTTATATGAGGAAGAAGACGGTCTTTTAAGTCGGTTGTTTTGAGTACTCCGAGCTTGAGTGCTCCTGTAAAACGTCCGATACCCTCACTTTTGGGTTTGCGCACCGCACTCAGGGCGTTTGCGAATGCCGTGGCATTTGTGGTGATGTCCGTTGGAACGTCTGTGCCAATGCACTGCATGGCTTCTTCGTAGTCTGCTACAGCTATGCCGAGGCTTTCTGCGCTGCCGAAGTATCGTTCCAGTAGCGTAGCAGTAGCAATGTTTCGGGCATTGGTTAGGGCAATGTCGCGTTCTTCGGTACGTGTCCCCCTTTCATTCTCCACATCTTCACCTATCAGCAGTTTTTGTACAAAGAGCATGGTTTGCCTGTCCGGATCATCTATTTCTATGGGTTCGCCGCTGCGTGCGCGGTCCATGTACATGTCCAGCCGCGCATTGTGCAGCGTGAATGTGTCAAATACTTTCTGCCGGAAAGCGTCATCTTTAAACGAAAATGCGTACTCATCCCGTATGGCACCGGGCACCATGGAGCGCATGAACCGCACGAGTTCGCGTTTGCGTTCCCCAGGTGAAAGTGAGCGCAGCAGGTCTTTTGGTCGCAGCGTCTTCCGTTGGTCCAATGTAACGGTAGGTTCGTCCAGAAGAGAAGGGTCTTCAAAGGCCTGTATCCACATTTGTTCACTCCGCATATTTGCGTCTGTCTGTTTGTCTTTTTCTATAACATCACGAAAGCGTGAGTAAATGCCTTCCATAAAGCTTGCTGCCCCCTGCTTCATATGGTGGCCCAGGGTGTCAAAGTTACTCTCCTGAGAACTTTGACCCTGTGGATGTACATGGCAGAGTCTGGTTTCGCGCCCCAGTGGAGAGCTGCCTGCGGAAGCGCGGTAGGTATGCATTATGCAGCAGAGGGTGTGGATCCACCGGAAGATCCGGTTCCATTTTTCGATTTGTTATATGCCCATATGGCAGCAGGAATTCCTCCAATCACCGCCCAGGGTGCAAAGGTGCCAAGCAGCGTTGCTCCGGCTGCGCCGGCAAGCAGGCCGCCGCCCACACCTCCCAGTGCTCCCAGGCCAAGGTGTTTGGCATTCTTGATGGGAGACTTGAGTAAACCGCCGACTTTGCCCATGTACTCGCCGAGGTTTAAGCCGATGTTTCCCAGTTTTCCTCCGGCCCATCCCAGTGCCCTGAAGGGGAAGCTCAGCGGTTTGGTGATAAGACCGCCAAGGGCATTGGAGCCTTCGTACACAGAAATGAGTTGCCTGCGCAGGAATCCTGTTTTCTCGTCGAAATATGTTTTAGAACGCTCCTCGAAGGCCTTTTTCCATTTTTGGAGTGTGGGGTAATTTTTGTCCCCCAGCATTTCATAGAAGTATTTTCTTCCCCATATCCAGGTTTTGCCCAGCATGCCAAGACCCAGTACGGGTGCCAGAGTGCCAATGACCCAGGGATTGGCAAGGAACGAAAGTTCCGGAACGCCTACGCCTGTGACTGCATGCGACACTGTGGCGCTTGCCGTATCCAGCATGCCTTTTACAGCGACTCCAAATTTACCCAGTGCGGGAGCAATGGCCGCGGCCTTCTCGGGAGCCAAACCGGCAAGAAAACTGCCGCTCAGGGCGCCGCCGGTTATACCGCTTTTTACAAGTGTGGTCTCCGTAGAGTCGCTGAATGGGTTGCTCAGATAACTTGCGAATCTTTTGATACGGCCCGGCTGTGTTGCTGCTTGCGCAGCTGGTTCCGCAGGGGCGGGTGGGTTCGGGTGCTCCGCAGGTTGACCTGCTGCCTCCGGCTGGTTATTTTCCGGTTGTCCTTCTGGTGTCCTTCGCCTTCTGTTGTTGCGGTTTTGCACGGCATCACGTACACCCGGTCCTTCTGCGGCCTGTGGCACGGCATTGCGTACGGCATCGCCCTGTTGTCGACGGATATTCTCTACAGGGTTTCCTCCCGCCTGACCTTCCACACCCGCTTCCCGCTCACGTTCCCCTGCCTGTGGTGTTTCAAAAATCAGCCTGTTTTCCTTCAGCGAAAGTACGCCCGGGTGGAAGTGTGTACACAGTGAATAGATGTTTTTGGTATGCATGGGAATGTTTCTCTTTATAGGTATGTGAAAAAATCATTTTAGTATAGCAGAAATGTTGCTCTTTAGGAAGGGGGATTCCGAGAGCGAGGATATGTTTTGTGTGTTGTTTTTTTGACCTCATCCCTTGCCCCGCAAATGCGGGGCATTCCCTTCTCCTGCTACGCAAGAGAAGGTAGTTTTTTGTGTTTGTGTTTTTTCTTTTCAAGAGATTCTATAAAGTTACGAATAAGCGCTAGCACTGCGGGGAAACAGAAATGGACATCATCATTTTTTATTCTCAAGATATGGAATCCATGCTCACGCAAATATTGATCCCTCACAATATCATGCTCTTTCTGCTTTTTCTGCAGGTGAATGAGTCCGTCTATTTCTACAATTGCTTTGAACTCTTTACAGAGGAAATCAACAATGTAAGGTCCAATATTTACCTGTCTTCTAAATTTCCATCCGGCACATCGTCTGTCCTTCAGAGATTGCCAAAGTATCTTCTCTTCTGTAGTCATGAACTTTCTCAATCTCTTGGTATAGAACATTTTTCTTTTTCTATACAGAGCCTCTGTAACTTCTTCACGCATAGGAAGAGTGAAGATACACATAAGATACCTACAGAACAAGAACACATACAAAACCCCTCTCTTGCGTAGCAGGAGAGGGAATCCCCGGCCACGGCCGGGGAAGGGTGAGGTCAAAAAAACAACACACAAAAAAAGCCGAGAGGGGGAGCATCTCTCGGCAAGGGGGAAGGTTCGAAACTGAAGGAGTTCCTACCTGATGTAGGTAGTACCGCCTTCCGTAAGGAACCGGTTTCCATTCATGGTTCCCACTAGGGAACCAGAGCCTTTCGTTTTCGGACCCGAACTGTAATTCCACCGATGGCCGGAGCCATCGATGAAGTAACTGCCGCAGCGGGACCAGCACCGCACGGGTATTTTTGTCGTGCACTCTGGCTGCTGCCCCTGCGACTCTGCCTGGCCGCCTCCGTAGGCGGTGGCCGTTGCGGTCGCGGTGACGTTGATGGTTCGTGGCACGGACTGCTCAATAACGAGCTGCCCCTCCGCGAACCGACGATTGCGCGCCTCGTCAATGAGGCGGTCGGTGAGTTCGGCGTCCCTGTCGAACAGTTTCATCGCCACCGCCCCGTCAAGGGGCATCACCACGACGTGAACGTCCGAGTTCACATTGTGGTGGACGATCGTCGTCACCGACGGGGAGTGCGTCCCCGTAGTGGACGACATAAACTGACGGTACGGCCCGACGGGCTCATCCTTGAGCCCGTTGTGGCGGACGATCACAGCCTCCCGGACATCCGTCCGGGAAGTGGTTTGGGCGGACAAGAGTCCACCCGAAACAAAAAAACAGATCATTCCGAGGATCGATTTCCTCATAGTAAACTCCTTGTAAAAAATGCTCTCCCCTCTACGACATACCCTTTCGATCACGTGCTCCCCACGGTGATCTCAGGAGAATATCGAAGAGGTTCGAGTGGAGAAAAAACGTAAAGTGAAGTCCACTGAAGATTCCAAAACTCAACGTTTCGGTCAGCAGACTTCCCCTTATTTTTCGAAAGGGGATGCGTAGAGGAGATTATGGAGCTCTGTGACAAGATGATAAATACAATGCTATACACTTTCTTCACTCCCAGATGCGACACCCGCCGAAACGGGATCGCGACCGTCGGTGTCCAAAGTATTACTCACTGGATGTTTGAACGTTCCCGCGAAGGCGGGTAGAGCTCACATAAATCGATGCTGTCAAGGAGCGCGATGGTAGATGATTATTATAGAACTTTTGGTGATTATGTCAATGGTTGAGAGTGCAATTTTTTGAGGAGGAATGGGTGTTTTGAGGACATTCGACCTCACCCCCCTTCCCCCTCTCCTCCACTTCCAAGGGAGCACGGGAGAGGGAAGGACAGTGCACAAAACTGCTGCACACATCCCCTGCCGGGAGAGGGGGTGTTTTTTTATGGGATGTGTCTGTAAAGTGATTGTTCCTATGGATGAAGAACGAAAGGAAAAACTCTACAGGAAGCACAAACGCAGGTTTACCAAGTTGCTGCGGCGTCGCATGACTCCTGCAGAAAAAACCCTGTGGACAGCACTGAGGAACAGGAAGTTGCAGGGCAGTAAATTCCGGCGACAGGTGAACGTAGGACCCTACATTGCCGATTTTTTCTCTTGGGAACATCGCCTCATTGTAGAAGTGGACGGTGGCGTTCACGATGAACGAGAAGAATATGATGAAGAGAGAGACACCTATTTTTATGACCGGCGATTCAAGGTGGTCCGAATCCGGAATGAAGAAGTGTTGCATAACCTTAATTCGGCACTACAGAAAATTCAACAAACCATAGAAAAAGCCCCCTCTCCTTGCAGGTAATCGTATTTATCACCATTAAAAAACCCCCTTCCTTCTCTCATACTGCATGGCAGTGGAGGAGAGGGGGTTGGGGGTGAGGTCAAAAGCCCCCTCTCCTTGCAGGTAATCGTATTTATCACCATTAAAAAACCCCCTTCCTTCTCTTCACACTGCAAGCAGTGGAGGAGTGGAAGGGGGACGAGATCGTCACAGAGGGGGAGCACATAGAACGATCTGAGAGATCTACTCGCGGCCCCAAGGCAGCCGGAAGTGGAATTTGCCCTTTTTGGAGGCATCTTCCGTAACGACTTTCTCCGGCTGGGCCGGAGCGGCGGTTTCTTCCAACGGAACAGCACCGCCACCGGATTTCTCCGGCTCATCGTGGGCCGTGGCCTTTGTCTCGGGCGTCGGCTCGGGAGTCGGAGCAGCAGGTTGCGCCTGCTGCTGAAGCTTCGCTTCGAATTCTGCTTTCAACTGGGCGCGCTGGACTTCCAGCGCATCGCGCAACTGCTGTGCGCTTTTCAGCACAGCAATTTCCTTCCGAGCGTCAGCCAGCGCGTCCTCCGTGACCTGGCTGTTCGTACCTACGTTCCGCTCGGGAACGTACGTGTCGATCTGCGCCGTGGTTGTTGGCATAACCAGCGCACGACCTTCATACAAGGCTTTGAGGGTCTGGTCCGTCCCAGTGTTCCCCATCACCGACGAGGTGATGGTGCAGCCGATGTTGCCTGTCGACTCGTTGGTCGTCACGGGGCTGTAAGCCCCTGTCGACGATCGCGTATCCGTACGCGATCCCGATCCGCTGGCGACGCCAGCGAATTCAGGCTCGCGGCCGGTAGCCACGCGCCGACCGCCATTTCTGGCGACATCGGAGATGGCCCGTGCCACGTCCCTTTGGTATGCAGAGGGCAGATCAGAAAACAGAACGGCCTTCAGGTTTTCCCCGGACTTCCGGGAAAAATATACTGTGTTGCCCACGATGAGGATTTGATCCTCACCATGGTTTGCGACGACCCCCGCGTACCCGTCGTCGAACTCCCAATGGAGTTCGACAGAGCGGACAATGGCCGGAGTGTCGGCCTTGGGGGCCGCGGGTGCGGTAACCGGCTCGGCGCTCAAAGCGCCGAAAAGCGAAACCAACATCAACAGAAAAGACCTGAACATGGTAAATCTCCTCTTAAAAACAGTCGTCAATATTGCTCACCCCTCTACGACATTCCCTTTCAAAATCACACGCTCCCCAGCTGTGATCTAAAAGAAAATGTTACAGAGGGGAATGCGAGCTGCTTACCCCGGAACCAAACGTGGTTCCGAACAAGATAAGCTCTCCGAAAAGGAGTGCGTAGAGGCGTTTATTTCATGTATGAACATCTTATCTAAGACGCATAAAAACATGAAATCGATGGATGTGAAGGATCAACTGTGCGACATATAGTATCACATAAAATTATAATGTCAAGTATCATTTTGTACAAGGAAATAAGCGGGTATTTTAGGGTTTTGATTGCAAAACCCCTCATCCCGCCCCGCTTCTGCTTCGCCCCTCACCCCAACCCCTCTCCCACTTCGCTAAAGCAATAGAAACCAATATGGAAAAGTAAGGGTGTTTATAGTCGGGAGAGGGGCATTCTTCTACAATAGGTTCCTTTTATTTCACTGCAAACTATGAAAAAAGAAGAAAGGAGACAATGGCAGAAACGACGATCTCTATTGGGATTCGCTCTGTTTCTGAGGAGAAAGATGACTCCTACAGAAGCAATACTCTGGGGACAGCTACGCAACCGCAAGCTCTATAACCTCAAATTCAGAAGACAGGTTCCTCTTCATGACTACATTGTAGATTTCTTCTGCAGGGAGAAGATGCTGGTTATAGAAATTGACGGTGGCATTCATCAATTCTTGGAAGAGGAAGACAGAGCAAGACAGCAAGTCTTAGAGGAAGCAGGAAGCCACGTCCTGCGGTTTACGAACGAAGAAGTTCAGGCCAATATGCCTGCTGTTTTGGAAGAGATCGCAAAACAAGCAAATATCAACCAAAAATAAAAAAGCCCCTCTCCCGACTGTCAACACTCGTGATACTCAGATCATACTTAGATTTTCTTTGGTAGAGTGGGAG
>PFDR01000028.1 GCA_002772545.1 Candidatus Peregrinibacteria bacterium CG10_big_fil_rev_8_21_14_0_10_49_10
GCACCTCAAGCATCTTATCCGTAAATTGCATGGAGCCGATAATGCCGATTTTCATGAACTGGAGAGTACTTGAGAGTATTGTCTCTTTGCAATCACGTTCTTTTCTCTACAATAAGGCCAAATGGAGAGGTGCCAGAGTGGCCGAATGGAGCGCACTGCTAATGCGTTGACTGGGTAATACCGGTCCGAGGGTTCGAATCCCTCCCTCTCCGCCAGCATCGATTACTAAGAAACCACCCCGGTGGCCCGGGGTGGTGGGAGCGAGGAGGTCGTACTTATCACGTTCCTGCTTTTTGGAGTGCCTCCTGTTGTTCCTTATAGATCTGCACTCCGGCAGAACATCCGAGGCGCGTTGCACCTGCTTCGATCATAGCAAGTGCATCCTTGTATGTACGGATGCCGCCAGCGGCTTTGATGCCGATCTCCGGCTTGACGTACCGGCGCATGAGACGCACATCTTCGATGGTCGCGCCGCCGGAACTGAATCCGGTGGATGTCTTGATGAAATCGACGCCGCAGCCTTCTGCGACTTTGCAGGCGCGGTATTTCTCGTCATCCGCGAGTAAGCAGCATTCGAGAATGACCTTGAGGATAGCATGAGGAACCGCTTTGCGAACGGCGATGATATCTTCCTGGACAGTGTACCATTGGCCGCTTTTGGCTGCGCCAATGTTCATGACCATGTCGATCTCTAGTGCGCCTTTATCGAATGCCAGCGCCGCCTCGTCGGCTTTTACGGTTGAGAGACATGCTCCCAATGGAAAACCGACAACAGAACATACGTGTCCCTGTGAGCAGTCCAGGAGATTGCTACACAGAGAGACCCAGTGCGAATTGACGCAGACAGCAGCGAAATTGTACAAGGATGCCTCCTCGCACAGTTGGTGAATGTCCGCTTCAGTTGCATTAGGTTTCAGGTTCGTGTGATCAATGAATGTGTGGATTTGTTTCAAAGTACACCTCCTTTGGTGTGAAAGAGTGACAAACCCACTCAGAACGTCTGAGTGGAGAGGGAGTGTAGCAGAATTTATGATGTTGGCACTAAGGATTTTCGTGTTCTTTGAATTAACTCTCCTACTTCCTGCTGGTAGGCGAGGATTTTTTGGCGTTTGAGGTTTTTGGCTCTGGCAATACGTTTCTGGATTTCCTCCAGGCGTGCTGCGGCATGTTCACACTGTTCTGTTGCCGTAAGAAGTTCTCTTTCGTTGATTGTCTGATCGAGGCGTTGTTCCAGGCTCTCAAAGAGTTCCTTCTTCGCGTTCGCAATGCGTCGGTACATGTCCTTGCGCATGCGAGTTGCCGCTTCGCGCATCGTTTCCACTCGCTGCTTTTGTGCGATGAAAGCGGCCTCACTCACGCGTTCCACATTCCAAATCAAACCTACTGCTTCCAAGGTGCGGATAACAATTCCAGACATATCAAACTGATACCACTTGAGTCCATGGAAGGCGCTAGTAGGAAAAGCGTGGTGGTTGTTATGCCACCCTTCGCCGAACCCAAGAAGGCCGATTAGCCAGTTATTGCGGCTGGCATCTGTTGTTTCGAAATCGCGTTTACCGAAGGTATGACAGACGGAATTTACCGACCAGGTAATGTGT
>PFDR01000019.1 GCA_002772545.1 Candidatus Peregrinibacteria bacterium CG10_big_fil_rev_8_21_14_0_10_49_10
TTCGCCAAAGGCTTCGGCGGGACACAGTCCGAAGAAAGCAGAAATGTAGTGTGAGGGGTTACGTAAAACGAAGGGAAAATGTGGACATCTACCAAGCACTATTGAAGCAAAAGTGCTCGGTTTATCATCTGCAACCACATTTAGTCTCGACCACAAGTGTCAAGACTCAATGTGGGCAGGTGATAAAAAAAGAGGCCTCGCAGTGATGCAAGGCCTCGTGAAGTGTTGACGCCTAGGCGTCAACGAGAGAGGTTAATTGTTCTGCGTCTCGGAAGTCGCCCGAGCTCGGTAGAAGACGACGGTGTCTCCTGTCGAGAGTTGGTCCTCTGCGAACTCGTAGAGGTACTCCCCTTCATTGAGCGAGGACAGCCTCGGCGGTTGAGAAAGTGAGATCGCAGGACCCCAGTTCCCAAGACCGTTTCGACTCTGCTCGATAACAGCACCTTCGGAGCCGTCTCCAGAAACCACCAATACCGGCAGTCTCCCCTTCCCTTCGAGACGAATGTTGACCATTAAAGGCCGACGTTCCGGCTGCACGGGAGGTATCGGAGCTTGGAAGAAGCTCGGAGCAGGACTGGACCATTCGGTTGGAATGCCGTCTCCGTTTAAGGAAACGAACTTCGTTTCTTCCCAGATGGTCAGACGTTTGACGGGAAACTCTCGAGATCCGATGGGGAGTGGGTATACTACCCACCCCTGTTGTTCCAACGCGCTCCGGATCGCAAGTAAGTCGCATCCATGATCGGTGAAGTCGTTTCGCCCCGTAATGAGCGAAAGGATTCTCCCATCGGTTGTCTCGACTTCAAATCCGGAAGCGGTTGGGATGTACCATCCGCCGGCCCCTGTTCTGAACTCAAAGTTGATAGCAGAGTTAGGAATCTTCCAACCCTCTGCCGTCTTTTCGAGCTTGAATGCATCGTTCTCTCTCTCTCTTCCATCAAATCCTAACATCCAGTCGGTTTGGAGAACGATAAAGAAGTCGAGATTATCTCCTGCCGCCGAGGGAGACTGAACGAAAATGTCGGACAGTTTCGCCTTGATGTGACTTTCGAAGTCACCCACTTCTGCCGAGGCAAAAGGCACTTGTTTTTCCTTAAGGATCACATGCCCAACTTCGTAAGAAGCCACCAGAAGGCTGTAGGAGTGAATCCCAAATTCCGCATTTCTGCCAATTGGCAGAGTGGAAATCTGTTGCGCGGAGACGTTTATCCCCACAACAAGCATCATCATACTGACGAGTATTCGGATAGGGGTCATAAGGACATCCTTTCGTGGTTGTGGAGGGGATGCCTCCTGGTTTTGGAAACTATTGTCCAAATGTCCTGCACACGCAGAAACAATTAACTTTTCAGAGAACAATAATCCTATATTTGAGTGTATACCTGTAAACAGAATAAATCAACAGTAAACCATATTTTTGGCCTCTGTCAAAAATCGTTATTTTAAGCCATATCTATAATTCATCATTCCAAAATGGGGTAGTTTTCACCACTGTATCCACTCATTATCCACAGATTAGGCTGGACTGCGTGGAATAAATCGAGGAGGGGGAAGAAAGAAGAGTAAGTAGAAAATAGTATAGGACCTACGCAATTGGTGTCATTCCACTGAAAAGTGGAATCCAGAGTCATAAAAAACGGCTATAT
>PFDR01000022.1 GCA_002772545.1 Candidatus Peregrinibacteria bacterium CG10_big_fil_rev_8_21_14_0_10_49_10
TAGCCATCAACCCCACAAAGCAGCTGGGTGATGCGCGTGATGCACAGCGCCGCAGTGATGTGAACACCGTTCTCAATGCGGTATATCAGTATGCCATTGATAACAATGGCACATTGCCCGGGAACATTCCTACAAGTACTGCAGGTGAAATCTGTCGTGAAACACTTGCTCCGGCCACATGTACAGCAGCAGGTGACGTAAACCTCCGTATGCTTTCAGGCACCTACCTCGTGAGCATCCCAACCGATCCGCAGTACGCTACATCTACAGGATCGTTGTACTTTATTCTTCAGGACTCCAACGGTCGTATTACCGTTTCCGCTCCGGCAACAGAGCAGGCGGCTAGTACAATAAGTGTCACACGGTAAGAACACTGTTGTCTTCCAAACACCCCCTACGAGGTCGTGGGGGGTGTTCTGTTTATAGAAGCAGTTTTGTGTTATAATAGTAAGAATTGTGCCTGCATTCATGAAACAAACAGTAAAATTACACATCAAAGAATCCTCTCCACGCAGATCCCTGCTGTGGCGGGTAGCGGCATATATGCTCTCCATCTCTATTCTTGCTGTCTTAACCCTCTCTCTCACTTCCTTTTTCATAGCTCGTTCCTATGTGGAGAAACATGTTCTTTCTCAAGTTTCTTCTCTTGTTGCAGGAAAAGAAGACCTTTTGGAAGGTACGTTACAGCATAATCGTGAAAACGCCACACTTATTGCTTCTCGGCAAGATATTTTACGTATGGTCGAAAATGGAGATACAACCGGCTTGGACGCACTTTATCTTGAACTTATAGACCAGGGCATGCCCATAGCCGGTATGACTCTCTTCACACGATGGGCAGGCCCCATAGGGCACGTAAGTGTTGCAGTCACCTCTGTCCCTTCTCTGACACCCCGTACAAGTATTGAGCCTCATGTAGATCAAGGTGGGTGGAAGGGATACACGGTATTTGCTCAGGTGCGGGATGCAGAACATGCAGTGCGGGGCTATCTCGCTGTTCGTTATGACGCAGAAGAACTTTTGCGCAGCATTGTTTCTGCGGAGGTTTTGGGGAGTAGTGCGGAAGTACTTCTTGCACGGGAGAACGCAGGCGAACTTTCTCTTTTTCAGCAGAGCCTTACCGCACAGTTCCAAAAGCCGCTTTCACTCGGATCACTGGAAGACCAGTACCGGAATGGTGATACCCTGGCCCTTGCTCTTATGCATGAAGAAGGTGTGCAAAGCGGAGAGGACTATACCGGCAAACAGGTCTTTGCTTCCTACCGTTATCTTCCCACATTCGGCTGGGCGCTTGTGGTGAAAGTGGATAGGAAACAGGCACTCTCAGGGATATTTACACTGGGGGTCACGCTCGGCACGGTCAGCGCAGTCCTCCTTTTTCTTGCAGGACTGCTTTCCGTAGTGCTTGCTCGGGATGTTACAGAGCCATTGCGCAGGCTTACGCATCGTGTGGCAACACTGGGCCCGGGCCACTGGAACTATCGCAAGTGCGCTCATACAGGAGATGAAGTTGAAGTACTGGATCGCACGACAGCGAATCTCGCAAAGCGCCTGAAGTGTGTATACGAACATCTGGAAGAAGAAGTGCGGATACAAACAGCAGCCCTGAAGGAGCAGTACGAAAAGGATCACACCATTCTGGCATCCATTGAGCACGGTATTCTTGTTATGGATAAAAACGGATTTATAACGGATATGAATGCCGCCGCTAAATCTCTTCTTGGTTGTGACCCCACATCTACAATCGGGACGTCAGTCACAGGTGTATTGCGCCTGCATCAGCATAGGAAACCCGTATCTAAAAAACTACATCCGGTCATGCAATGTTTAAGTAAAAAAACTGCCGTACGTCCAAAACCGGAAATTCGCTGGAGTATTTTGCATCGCACAAACAATACCCTCATTCCGGTCATACTCTCTGTTACACCTATTTTGCAGAGCAGGAAGCTCTTTGGTGCCATTGCCGTTTTTTACGATATTACCGAAGACCGTCGGGTGGACTACTTAAAATCCGAGTTTGTGTCGCTGGCATCCCATCAATTGCGCACGCCACTTTCTGCCATTGAATGGTATGTGGAGCTATTCACCAGCGAAGGAGAGAAGAAGTTATCCGCAGAGCAGAAGGAGTATCTGAACGAAATAGACATAGCCACCAAACGTATGACAAAGTTGGTGGATGCACTTCTCCACGCTGCGCGTTTGGAGGGTCAAACCATAAAGCCAAAAATGGAAAACATCGAATTATGCAGATTCACAAATGATATGGCAGAGGAACTGCGATCACTTGCGAAAGCATCTCAAATCTCCTGTGATGTGCAGATTCCCAAGAAAAGGTGTGCCCTCTCTACAGATCCCATTCTCCTACACATTATTTTTCAGAACCTGTTTTCCAATGCGGTAAAGTATACGAGGGCAGGGGGTTCTGTGAGAATTTCCCTGCAGGAGAAGCGTAGTTCCTGTGAAATAACTGTGAGTGATACGGGCATAGGTATTCCCAAAAAAGATCAAGCACGTATTTTTGAACGGTTGTTCCGTGCGGCAAATGTACTGAAGGTAGATACAGACGGGAACGGTCTGGGTCTCTACATTTCCCATATGGCCATAGAAACACTGGGAGGATCTCTTCGCTTCACCAGTGCAGAGAATAAAGGGACAACCTTTGTTATTTCTCTGCCAAAGCACAGCAAAAAACACTGAAGTTCTTTCAGTGCTTTTGCCTGTGAATCCTGCATCTTCTGTACGCCGGGTTCTGTTCTTCCGCACTATGCGGAAGGATGATCATCTCTCTGGGGCCGTCATTACTGAGCGGCCTCGGTCTTTTGCAAGACACTGTGCGGAGGGGTATACGGTGCTCCGGAACCAGAACATAGTCCATACACCCAAATCCTCCTTGCACTACCAAGAGTTTGCCATCCGTTATGGACGCTACGACATATTGGTGGGCAAAGCCCATAACACTTGTCGTAACGGTCTCCGTAACGATCCTCGGTACTCCGAGGCGTTTCACTCCCCCGGCAAGCCGGGGGCTCGTCTCTGTGGCACTGGTCCTACCGTATCTTTACAGGATATATGATACGGCGACGGGTGTTACCCGCTTGGCGTTCCAGTAGTGCCCGGACGTTCCTCCCACCTACGCTCCTCACTTCGTTCGGAGCTACGGTGGGCGATCATCTCAAAGAGCAGGGCTTTAAAGTATGCCAGAAAGGGGTATTGCACACAACTTGGTCAGAAGGATTCTTCTCTAAAAAATCGGTATTTGATCATGGATAATTGGTCACAGGAAATATAGTATGCAACGGATAGTGCAATGTACGTATGTACTATCCGCGAGATCGCCACCTTAGCTCAGTTGGCCAGAGCAACCGCCTTGTAAGCGGTAGGTCCCGGGTTCGACTCCCGGAGGTGGCTCCACAGTTGAATTCGAGACGAACCCGAGCCCGCAGGGCGTTGAATTCGAGCTGAGCAAGGAGCGAAGCAGGCACCCGAATGGCAATGAAACTGGTACAATACTATGCGATGAAGAAGTCTGAAATGATCTTTGGCCTGCTGCGTATTCCCTTTGATGCCCTTGCGGTTACGGCAGCACTCTTACTGAGCTATCGCCTGCGTGAAGCCAATATTGACCTTATTCCCCGTGTGCAGCTTTTGGAGCCTGCACAAACGTTGCCATCTGTAGAGGTCTATTTTCATACGTTTGTACTACCCGGAATACTTCTGTTTCTTACCATTGCCCTTCTTCTCGGCTTATATGCCATGCGCTCTACGCGGAGTGCATGGACTGAGGTTGGCAGTATTATTGTCGCAGGTGCGCTTTGGCTGGTTGCAGTCATTGGGTGGTATTTTTTGGTCCGTAAGCAACTTTTCTACTCCAGAGTACTCCTCATGCATGCTACATTCTTTTTAGTGCTCTTCGTACTTACCGCGCGCGCATCCGTCGTGCTTTTGCAGCGCGCATGTTTACGGAGCGGCATAGGCATCCGCTTGGTTGTTTCCCTCGGCATGTCCCCGCTTGCGGAAGGTGCTACACAAACGCTCATTCAGGACATTCACTACTCGTACCTGGGGCATTGCCCCGATCTCTCTGCACTTAAAAAAATAACCGAAAAGGAACATATTGATTTGGTCATACAAACCGATCCGAATCCCGAAAGTATGGCAACCAGCACACTCATTGATTACTGTCGTTCTCAGCACATTGGCTACGCGTTTCTGCCACCTGTGTTTACCGATGTGCCACACCAACTTGTGACTGAGAGACTGGGGCTGTTCCCCATGATGCGTTTTCAGCCTACCCCTTTGGACGGGTGGGGTCGTGTGTGCAAAAGGTTGTTTGATCTGGTGGTGAGCGCTGTGTTGCTGGTTCTTCTTTCGCCTCTCTTTCTCATCATCGCGCTGGCTGTTTTGCTCACCAGTGGATGGCCCATCTTGTACATTTCATGGCGGGTGGGTCAGCCTGCTATAACACGCATTCCCATGTTGAAATTCCGTTCCATGGTGCGTAATGCAGAAGAGAAAAAAAGGGAGCTGGAACCTCTTAATCAACGCAATGATGGTCCTCTCTTTAAAGTAGAGAATGATCCACGCATTACTACTGTGGGGCAGGTGCTGCGCCGGCTCGATTTTGATGAACTTCCTCAGCTTCTGAATGTTCTTTTAGGTCAAATGTCTCTTGTTGGTCCCCGTCCTCATTTGCCGGAAGAAGTCGACTGTTACAACAGTCAACAACGCAGGGTGTTTGCAGTCAAACCCGGCATGAGCGGCTTGGCGCAGGTTTCCGGTAGGAGCAATTTGAAGTTTCAGGAAGAAGTGCGGCTGGATCTACAGTATGTGGAAGAATGGTCTCTTTTGCTCGATCTCTGGATTCTCTGGAGAACAGTTATTATTTTGTGTACCCGATCACGGAAACACTAGATCGTGTATACTTGCACTATGGCTCTTCCAAAGGAATCACAGGGCACCAAAATCGCAGTACTCGCGCTCGCTCTGGTGTCTGTGTATCTCGTGGTGCAGGCTCTTGCAGCTCCGGAAGAGCGTACGAGAACGCCACAGTATCCCCATGCAGGAGAGTTATGTATGGGAGAATCCATTATGGTGGACTATCCCTACGGAGGAGGACTGCTCGGACCACATGAATGCAAAGTGCAATGTGGAACTGATCAGAGATATTACATTCTGTACACAAACGGACAGGCCACCCAGTGCGAACCTCTCCCGGGGTGCAGTGACTGGGGCGAAGATAATAGTATTTTATGTGAGCCTCCCATGAGTCAGTAGCGAACCGTATTTATTCTTTTTTAAACTGAGCAAGATACGTTTGAATGTCCTTTCCATAACTTTTGGACGTCAGACGGTCATCGGCCATGAGGACGTCTGCGCTCTCTTTACAAAAACTGCTGAATGTACGCAGTAGTCTGAATAGTCTGTGCAACAGACGGGCGAGTGCATACTGCGTAAAAGCGTTTTGGTAGTGCTCTGCGCGCCTGCTTAAAATGGCGTGTGAGGGGTGATCGAACGGAAGGTTGAGCAACAGCAGTCTGTCCACACTCTGTGATGGCAGGGTAATACCCTCAAAAGACCATGGTGTAATAAACCACAGAACCGTGCCTTTAGCGGCAATAAACTCTGCCTGCATCCGTCCCGTCCCGCCGCTCAGCCCCTGGCAAATAAGTGTTGTTCCTTTTTTTTCCAGTGTTTCCATATACTTAATGAAGACATTGGTAATACTGCGTTTGCTGCTCATAAGCACAATGGTCTTGCCTGGGGGAGGATTGGCCATGAGAGTTTCCAATTTCATTTCTTCCGGATATGAAATGCGAAAAGGCAGATTGAATGAAAGTGCAGGATCCATCTTCATTTCTGTTCCGGTGGGGAGAATCTCCGTGAGTGTATTGGCACTCATGGGAGGAATGAGCAGAGTTGTAGGGTGAATATTATAGAGATGTTGCTGCAAAAAGGTGCCTATGCGGTCCGGAGCGGAGTGAATGGAGAGGTCACCATTAAACCGCAGTTCTATATAGGCAATGCGTTCCTTTAGATTTTCCGGTTGTAGTATTTGTTGCAGGTGTGAAAGTTGCCGCAGGGCGAGCTGTGGTAGTTTCGCATCCTGTAGGGCTTCTTCCAGTATGGTACACATCCCCCGCACGTCCGGGGTTTCTAAATCGCCTATGGTGATGTAGCGCAGGTCCTGCGCATTTCTTGTGCGCTCGGCCCAGAGCTCGGCAATATCAGCAAGCTTCGTGAGTTTCTCATTCCCCTCCGCTGCGGCGCGTAAGTACGGCAGTATGCACTGCCAGCCGTACGCCTTGGTGGCGGTATCTTCCAGCATGGATGCGTCATCGATAATCACATGGGATTTCTCAGAGAGAGCATCGCGTCCCGTATGTTTAGGATCCGCCACAAATGAGAGGATCTGTCTGTGGTCCAGTAGTACCACACCGGGGAGGTCTACAAATTGCTCATTGTAGGTTGCGGATTCTTCCGTACAGGCCAGTTTGCCATTCCATACCGAAACTTCATCTCCATGCAGTGGAAAATCCCGCTGAGAACGGGGTGTGTACCACAGCAACTTGAGTGCCAGTGTGGCTTCGTCGGCCGTGAGTGACTTCTGTTCCAGGAGTGCATTCCCCATTTCCGTGTCCAGGAGCTGAAAGGGGGGCAGGAGCACACGAACTCCTTCCGGGAGGGAGAGCCGCTTCACGGTGGCTTCCAGGTTCTTTACAGCGATCCAGTGCACAGATCCCTTCTTCGCTACGGCAGTCCGGATGAGTTCTTCCAGTACGCCGGGTGCAGGTGGTTCCTCCAGAAGGGCCACTACACTGTCCGGTTTTTCCAGAGTCATGTTGCCTATGGGATCGTTTTGCTCCGCTTCCGGTGCTGGGGGCATACGCAGCCACACAGGATGTTCCTTTTGGGTCGCTTCGGGGAGTGCACCAAAGAAGTGCCGGTAGCCTTCCGGTGCTCTCTGCATAATTTCCTGTGCCTGTCCCCGTAGGTCTGCCGGTAGTTCCAAGAGTCTCTCCCAGCATCTGCTGAGGAGTTCCTGCGTAGCATGTACATCTCCGAGTGCACGGTGCACCGGCTCATGGTTTAAGTTGAGCACAGTGCTCATATAGCTGAGTGAGTAACTCTCAAACTCCGGAAATACCAGTGAGGCAAGCATGGACGTATCTATCCATGGCCGTTCACTCAAAT
Organism: Candidatus Peregrinibacteria bacterium CG10_big_fil_rev_8_21_14_0_10_49_10; assembly: GCA_002772545.1. Classification (GTDB taxonomy): domain Bacteria; phylum Patescibacteriota; class Gracilibacteria; order Peribacterales; family Peribacteraceae; genus GWB1-54-5. The sequence goes on from PFDR01000022.1 coordinate 7,192, forward strand.
CTATCCCTTCTCCTTTTAACATTGCCATGTCATAGGGAATATTCTGCCCCACCAGGATGGAATCCTCTCCTATGTGCCGTACAATCTCTTCCCGGGCATCCTCAAAAAGCGGTTTTCCTGCCAGGTCTGCAGACTGTATGCGGGTGAGTACTTCTACTTCGGGTGGAATATCGCCTCCAAAGGAAATGAGTTGCTCGTATTCATCTACCTGTTTTCCTTCTTCCATACGCACAGATGCGAATTCAATAATCCGGTTCACACGCGGAAGAAGACCGGTTGTTTCGGTATCCAGAATTACAAGAGGCAAATCAGGAAATTTCATACACCGATGGTAGCGGTGTTCGGCGCAGAGGCATACGACATTTATGCTTTGTTTTTATTGCTCCCCATATTCCCTTACACGCCAGAACACTCGTACAAGCATAAGGGTTTCGGCGCCTTTTATGCTCGCAGTTGCGTTTCTCACTCCATGATTTTTGTCTTTAAGCATTTCTAAGAAACCCACAATAACTCTTCCACTATCGTACAGTTCATTGTTCTTATCGTACTCTTCGGCCATTTCGTGCAGTATAACGCGAATTTTTTCAAGCAATGATCGTTGAAGATTTTTTTTGAGAGCAGGATTGTTATCTAATACAAATGTACATGTTTCTGCGATAAGAGCATTGGCCGTGTAGTCCCTTCTTTGGCGTGTCTCTTCAACTATTTCTGTCATAGCTTTTTCAGCATCAGCGCCACCGGCAAGAATACGTTGAGCATAGGTGTTTAACTGCGTATTCAATGCTCTTAGATTCTCTTTTGCATCATCTGAGAGCTCATTTTGATTTATTCTTCGGTCCAGTAGAACTTGAAGGAGCCTCTGATCTAAGTTGCTTCTATCCAATTGTTCCCGTGATCTTGCTGCCTGAATGTCTCTGCGGAATGCTTCAATTTTGTCTTTTTCCGCATCCACAAGATGCTCACGATGTTTTTGAAAGTACGCATCTGCTCGTCTTGCAATCTCTTCAGCTTTTTCAAATTGCTTATGTTTTATATAAATTACACCTAAAGACAAATGTGTCGCAAGTCCCTGGGTATAAACCCAATTGTGATGCGATGTCTCAGCAAAAGCCACATATTTCCTTTGTACCTCCTCCGCATGAGGCAAGGCTTTTGCATCCTCATTGGCAACACCGAACTGTTCTACAATTTCCTGACTCCATAGCGTTCCATGGACAAAATCTGCCAATGCCCTGTCGTCGGTAATAGGCTCGAAGTAGCCTTCATTTATTGCCAGGGCTTGACCATATCCCGTAAGGCTTGTTCTACTTGCATGTGCCCCTTTTTCCATCACTAA
>PFDR01000038.1 GCA_002772545.1 Candidatus Peregrinibacteria bacterium CG10_big_fil_rev_8_21_14_0_10_49_10
CATAGGCCTGTTCGACGTAGGGAGTAAACCAGCTGTCCGGCGGAACATCAGAGAAAGGCGTTGGCACCCGTTCTTCGTCGGCCCAGACGGTGAATCTTGCTGCACGGAGCAGAATTTTCAGCGCCTCTGCACGGTTCACAGGATCATGTGGTCGAAACGTTCCATCGGGATATCCCTGAATAATACGGAGGCGGTGTGCCGCACTAAGAATGCGGTGGCGCATTTGCTGATCCGCTGTTTCCAGGTGTTCCGGGAAAGGGAGATCGGTGAATGGGAGTGTCTGTGAAACGTCCTCTTGACCCGGTTCTGTGCAGGTGGAGAGAAGCGCAATTTTCAGGAGTTCATATCGACTGATATGAATATCCGGAAGGAAAAACCGTTCCCCGGTTTCTTCTATCACATAGCCTTCCACGATAGGTGTCCTTATGGAGAATGCCTGTGTGCGTTGCAGGTGTCGCACATAGGACTGCGACCAGTGGCCGTCCATATCGGTGAGGGGCTTTGCGGTCTCCATGTAGAGCAGGCATTCATGCACTGCCGGATCGGCCCCATCGGCAACCTCTTGGCCGTCTGCTATGCCGTCGTGGTCGGTATCCTCCTGCCGGGGATCGGTTCCGTAGAGGAATTCATTGGTATTACTCAGTCCGTCATCATCGCTATCCAGTAGTCCGTCTTGTTGTTCCTGTGGTGAAAGACCGTACAATTCTTCCCATTCATCAGGAATGCCATCTGCATCGGTATCTTTCGTAAACGCTTTTTCGAGTGGAAAAGGGTCGATGCCGTCATTCAGTCCGTCGCCATCAGAGTCGGGATTCTTTATCCCTGTCCCTATGGCATGTTCTTCTCCATCCAGGAGACCATCTTGGTCCGTATCAGCGCTCAGAGGGTTTATTCCGAGAGCCACTTCTTGCCCGTCAGGAAGGCCGTCTCCGTCGGAGTCCGCTTTGCGGGGATTGGTGCCAAGCGCTTGTTCGCGGGCGTTATTGAGTCCGTCTTTGTCCGGATCCGCCGTCAAGTCGTCAATGGGATCCAGTGGATCTCTTCCCGCGCGAACCTCCGCCCCGTCGGCTTCTCCGCCACCATCCGTATCTGCATCGAGAGGGTTCGTTTCTCCGGCGTCGAGGATACTGTTGGTATTGATGTCTTCTTCCTCGTTCAGCAGACCGTCTCCATCAAGATCTCCGGGGAGCGTTATGGCTGCAGGGGCAAGTGTTGGCAGAAGGCAGAGTCCGAGAAGAAAAAGAAGAGAACGCATACGTGAGAGAAAGTGTTGCCCTTTCCTACGGTACATACAACGTTGGTCATGTGAAAGAGAGAGAAACCGGAATTGCAGATTCTCTATTTTCGTGATCCTATGCACTTTTTCTCCCATTCTTCTATGTTAGTATTTCTTTCGTTTCTATGATTGATGATATTTCTCATAGACGGGCAGGTATTGCAGTCGTGTTTTGTGGTCTCATGATCACTGTTTCGCAGGCACATGCACAGGAACAGTCTTTTTCTGATGTGCCAAGCAGCCATTTTGCATTTCAGGCGGTAGAATTTCTGAAAGAAAATGGCGTGTTAT
>PFDR01000018.1:0-7791 GCA_002772545.1 Candidatus Peregrinibacteria bacterium CG10_big_fil_rev_8_21_14_0_10_49_10
CATCCTCCCCCCAGAATGAGGGGATTGGCCGTAATAAGCATCGCGTCGTCGTTCCCTATAAACGCATTGTGCAACAAAGTAGCGTAGATGAGCAGAACGCCGAGAGGAATAAGGAGAAGGATGCGGGAACGCATAAGTATTTGTTAGCTTCACTAGCTTGATTAGCTTCATTAGAAAGAACTCAAGATTCTAAGATTCAATAGCAAAAGCTATGCTAACCAAGCTAACCCAGCTAACCAAGCTAAAAGATGGAAGAATCCTACAGAAGTCACTATCCTATAGGTAATCTTCCCACTTTTCTTATGACAACATTGTATCGTTGCCCCGGTTCCTGCCAGGGCGTTTCCGACCAGCCCGGCACGTGTCAGGCTCCAGATTGCGAACTTTCCGGCCAGCCTTTACAGGCTGTATCGCAGTGCGAAGGCTGTGCATCTGTAGCAGCAGAAGATGGTCAGTTGCATGCATGCGGTGGATGTGCAAGCTGCTCGTAGCTTACCGCATGGCTTACGACGAACACCTCGCGGATAGAATACACACGCTTCTCAGTAGGCAGTGCGTAGAGTTTGAAGAGAAGAAGATGATGGGTGGTCTCTGTTTTATGGTAGACCAAAAAATGTGCATAGGTATATCCCATGACCAGATGATGGCGAGAATTGATCCGAATATCTATGCAGCATGTCTTACAAGGGAAGGCTGCCATGAAATGAATTTCACCGGCAGAGCCCTGAAGGGTTTTGTATTTGTAGATCCGGAAGCCATAGATGAAGATGCAGACCTAAATTACTGGGTTCAGCTTTGCCTGGAGTACAACCCCAAAGCAAAGAGGAGCAAGAAATAGCTGTGTGATGAACTGTAGAAGTATCCCTGCGTTGTGTGCATCTTGCACTCGGGGATGGACGTGTTACCCTGTGGAGCAACGTCTGTTTAGCACACTATTCCCCCTTCTCGTATGCACTCTTCTTCCAAACTTCAGGACCCGGCACTGCTGCTTCTCCGTTTGCTCATAGCAGCCATCTTTCTGTACGCAGGTCATGCAAAATGGAGTATGTGGTCCACCCCACCCGAAGGTATGACTCCCAATATGGTGAATCTCATGAAGCTTCTTGCTGTTGTAGAACCACTCGGAGGTCTGGGACTCCTTGTAGGGTGTCTTACATTCTGGGCATCTGCAGGTCTGGGCATCATTATGGTGGGCGCCGTGTACTTTTTGCGGGTTCTCATGCATGGTGCGCTCTTTACCGGTCCTCAGGGAACCGGCATAGATTACGTCCTTTTGATCCTTGCTGGATGCATAGTGCTCATGGCTTTTGGTCCCGGCAAATGGTCACTGGATGCGTTGCGTAAGAAAGCGTAGGTAGCTAGGTTTGTGAAGCTCCACGCCCTTACGGGCATGGCATCTTACTGATCTCGCTGCTCTGCAGCGCGAAACCCTGCACCGAACGCTCAATGGATTCTAGAGGAACCAGCATACCATTCATCCCCGGCCTAACGGCTGGGGCGTTCTGGTGCATGGGTAAATTACGCAGTACAAAAAGCCCCAACCGTCCTGGTTGGGGCTTTTCTCTGTAGTTGGCATGCGAGTTTTTAGAGCGTCGTGTTCAGAAAACCGCCGTCCACTGTCACTGTAGTACCAGTGACAAATGTGGTGGCGAATTCTGAAGCAAGGAAGATTGCTGCAGCCTGCAGCTCTTCTGGCTTTCCAAAGTCGCCAACCGGTGTGTGGCTGATGATGGCATCTACACGGTTTACATCCTCGAGGAGTTTCGCGTTCTGCGCGGCTGGGAAAAATCCCGGCTGTAGCGCATTGACGTGAATCCCTTGTTTGGCGTACTCCCGAGCAAGGAATTTCACCAGACTTTCCATTGCCGCCTTCGAGGCGGAGTAGATGGGAACTCTGGAGAGAGGAATGCCGGACGTTGCAGAGGTAACCGCAATAATCCGGCCCGGTGTAGACTTTGCCAGCATGAAGTCAATGAATAACTTGGTTGCCAGACGGAAGCTGTTGAAGTTGGTATCCATGATCATTCTGAACTCATCGTCGGAAATGCGCAGGTATGGCGTATCCGAATTTTTACCAGCACAGTGGACAAGAACATCTGCAGAACGGCCTGCTTGATCGATGTGGTTTTTGAGTCCATTCAAATCAATTTCACTTGTGCAGTCACATGGTACAAACTCCGCAGTGCCTCCGTTTTCTGTAATCAGGTTAACACGGCGTTGACCGTTTTCCTGGTTACGTCCAACAACGTAGACGTACGATCCGGCACGGCCGTATGCATCTGCAATAGCCCCGCCGAGTGTTCCAGTACCCCCCAGTACGATAGAGGTCTTTCCCTGCAGACCGAACAGGGCTGTCAGGAATAACGCAGGGGTTGTTCTCGTTATCGGCTTCCATACGTTTCTTGTGCCATCAGGCAATGGCTTGCGTAATTCACGCGTTGGCATGATATGCCTCCCTTTAAGTAGTACGACGGCTAATACTCTGTTCCACACGGAACAGTAGCTCTCTGGCTGCCGTAACACCCAAGGAGCTACTGTTATGTGGAAATTGCATGCCTGTGTTTACAGAGAGCAATCCCAGCAAAAAGCCGGCAGGCGAGTGTAAACTTCGCTTTACGCATTGTCACGGGATTTGTGGGTTTGTTTGCTTTGCTCAGTACAGACCCTGTTTGTTGGTTGACCGATACAATTCATATACGTAGTGTATTCTGGCTTAAATGGAAGCAAATTTTGGTATCATTCATATCAATGGCGATTAGCTTCAGCCTTCGTCCGCCTCTCGGCGGACTACGGCCGACAAGCAGCTTCCAGCTTCGCATCCTGCTACTGGAAGTAATCACAACTCTCTCATTCACATCAAGGGCGATTAGCTCAGCTGGTTAGAGCGCGACACTGATAATGTCGAGGTCGGAAGTTCAAGTCTTCCATCGCCCACCACCCATTCCAAACCACTCCTTTTGTGCTACTATGCACGTATGCATGCGGAAAGCTCCATCAACCTTGCAGACATTGTCCAGCGTGGCTGGGACGCCGTTGCTGCCGGGGATTTTGATGCTTTGGTAGAAGACTATATGGAAGATATGACCTTTGTCATGCCGGGGCAGCAAGATGTGCTCACAGGGCGCCAGGCATTTCGTTCCGCATTAAATGGTCTCGGGCAAATTCTACCTCCAGGTTTTGAGATCACGGGGTTGCGTAATATAGAAGGGGAGGGAGAAGTCGTATCTCTAGTTGCGTGGAAGTCAGCAAACGTTGCAGCTTCGCAGTCGGCTGTGCTCTTTAGGTTTACAGGCGATAAGATTTACGAAGAGCGGTGGTTTGTGGATACCGAGCAGTGGAAGGCTGCTTTTTGAGTCTTGGGACTTCATTCTCTCTACTTTTTTATGATGGATAAGCTTGGAATCCTGTGGCAGAACAAAGAGTTCATGATGGGAACGTATAATTTCAGCCCGCTTGTTCTGGGACTCCTGGTCCTTGCCCTGGTGGATTTGGGTATGAAGGGGTGGGGGATGTGGCGTGCTGCCCGCATGGGAAAGCGTTGGTGGTTTGTAGCGCTTCTCATAGTTAATTCTGCTGCCCTATTGCCTCTTCTGTTTCTGTGGATGACGAATGAGGAGTATACGAAGATGCAACAGGTCAAGAAGAGCAGATAAACTCTACTTCTTCCTGTACTTCTCCCGCACTGTACTCAGGCACTCTATGCGGTCCTTTCCTATACCGAGTTCACGGCAGGTTAGGTAGTCTTCCTTTGTGGCATTGCGCATTTCCTGTGTTTGACTGCGCATTTCCTGTATGCGTGCACGAATGGTAGCACCGTCTGTGCGGTTGGCAGTTTTTTGCTGTATGGAGGTAAAGCGTTCCCTGAGTTTGAGCAAACGGTCTGCCGCTACTGCTTTCTTCCTGGCTGCAAGGTCACTGTTGCGCTTCTCCGCATTCTTCTCGTTCTTTGCAGTTTCTTTTGCGAGTTGCTTCATTCTCTCTTTTGCTACACCGACTGCAGATTGCCGTGTGGTCCTTCCACTTGCGGGTCGGCTGCGTTGCTGCTGGCTTCTTTCCCGTATGAGTTCGCTCGTGTGCTGCTGCTTCCATTCTTTTGTACTGATGCCCTCAGGTTGGTTCTGCTGCAGCAGACAGCGGGCTTTTGCCGGGCCTATAAGGTTTTCGCAGGTGTTTCCTGAGAGGGCGTAGCCAAGGCTTACGGGCACATACATACAAAAGAGCATGATGATACTGAGTACCGCGGAGACAGTTTTCATGAGGAGAGGAGAAGGGGACAAAGTTTACGTATCGTAGATTTCGGTGACGCTCTCTCCACGTTCTATGTGGTCAATCACTTCGGCGATGAGCGGAGCAACGGAGAGAATGGTGAGTCCGGGGAAGGTATCCTTCTGTACGGGCATGGAGTCGGAAACAATCACCTCCTTAAAGCCGGCATTACTCAATCTCTCCAGAGCAGGACCGGAAAAAATAGCGTGCGTTGCAGCGGCATACACATCGGGGTTTGCTCCCCGCTCCAGGAGCGCTTCTTTGGCACTGAGGAGTGTTCCTGCAGTATCTATCATGTCATCGAAGATGAGACAGGTTTTTCCCTCTACGTCTCCCACCACATCCAGCACTTCGGTCTGGTGATGTTCCGGACGGGACTTGTGCAGTATGGCGAGTTCTGCACCGAGGACATCCGCAAAGACCTTGGCGTACTTGGCACTGCCGATATCCGGGCCGACCACTATGAGGTTTTTGAGTTTCTTGGAGCGCACATAGGCTTCAAAAATCTTACTGGAATCCAGAATGTCTACGGGTATGGAGAAGAAACCCTGAATTTGAGCGGAATGCAGGTTGAGGGTCATTACATGGTCGGCACCGGCTTCTTCCAGCAGGTGCGCTACCAGCTTTGCGGAGATGGGCTCACGCCAGTGCGATACTCTGTCCTGCCGGGCGTACGGGAAGTTTGGCAAAACCACATGCACCGACTGCGCAAAGCTCAGCTTGGCCGCCTGGCACATGAGCAGGAGTTCCATGAGGTGTTCGTTGATGTTGGGGGAGGCCGTTTGAATGAGATACACGCTCTTTCCACGTACGGATTCCTCAAATCGCACATAACGTTCCCCGCAACTAAACTCCTTCGCATTCACGTTTCCCAGGTCCTGGGAGAGGTGCTTTGCTATGGCCTGAGCAAGTGCCGGGTGAGATGATCCTGCAAAAAGTCGCATTTGTAGTACTATTGTACCAAATGCAGGTGAGATTCTCTACATGTAAAGGCGCGCTGGTTGCAGAAGAGTCCTCAGAGGAGGTCTTGGGTCTCCTCGTAGATGTGCTCATACATCCAGACTCCGGTCGTATAGAGGGTTTTTCGGTTCATGCGGTTGGAGGTCAGCAACAGGGAGTACTCTTCTGCTCTTCAGCAGATGTGCTCCGTTTTGGTGCCCGTATCTACGTACGGAGCGCCGATGTACTCTGTGATCCCTACGACATTGTGCGCTTACACAGTCTTCTGCAGGATACTCGCAGAGTGCTTGGCCAGCGTGTACGTACGGAAAGCGGTCAGTACATTGGTCGATGCAGAGACATCCAGTTTAACACCGAGACCATGACTCTTGAGTGGATATTTCCCAAAGGGTTCTTGCGATGGAAGCGGGCCATTGCCACATCGGACATTCTGGAAGTGCGCGAAGACTGCATTGTGGTGCGCGATGCGCCGCTGGTTTCTGTTACAGAGGAAGATGCTGTTTCAGTCTTTGATTCTCTGGACGTCCGGGAGCCCAAGGTCAGTCGTGTGCCTTATGAAACGGGGAGGTAGTACGGTTCGCATGCAAGCACAGTGATGAAGAGCACATTCCCCTCGCTGTCGTCGCGAAATCGTAGAGAAAACAAGCGCACAAAAAAGCCCCCGCTTGCGGGGGCTTTTGTTTGAAAAGCAAACTTTCTCTGCCTTAGCCTGCTGCAATCTGGTTGGCAACAAAGTCCACGATGGCCTGTGCCAGCAAGATAACCACCAGACCGATAATCACGAAGAAAATGGTCTTTTTGGCTTTGTCCTTTTCGGCATCCTCGCCCTGAGACATCACGAGGCGAATACCGGCTATGACAATAAAGACAACCGCAACGAGTGCCATGAAGTTGAGCACTATTTTCAGAATGCGGACGACCTTTAAGCGGATGTCTGCAGCATCAGCTCCACCGCCTATGTCCGGAACATCACCAAAGAGTGATTGAGCAAGAGCGGAAGGGGCGAGCATCAGCGTGACTGCCACAGCGGAGACACGGAGGCAAAGGGAGTTGTACAGGTTTTTCATAGAAGGAAGTTTGGAAGTTAGAGGTATTGTGACGTACTCCACTTGGCTTTATCAACCCGTTTTGGCATTCATCCGTCAAACAGAACTTGATTTATTCTTCTGTTCATTTTCTATTGTGCATTTTTTGCTCATTTTTCGGCAAAACCGCTTCCGGTAGCTGTGATTCTCCGCTCAGGCCTGTGCACCTGAGTCACTACTCATGAATCCGATGGCAATGAGAATGATGGCGGGCAGTGCAAACCACAGGTCCTGGTATAGCACCATCAGTTGCATGAGCGTGCTGTGCTGCACAATGGAGGAGACAAAGGGCGAGGTTCCGATATTTTTATCCAGCAGAGGAGCATCTGCCACAAATGTCATAAGAGTAGAGAGCATAAGCCCCGCTGTTACAAAGCCAAACAGCGCAGTCATAATGACATCCATAGTACTGCCCACTTCTTTCTGGTACTCAATTTCAAATCCTCCCCGTATGGCAAGGAACACAATGGTTACTATAAAGAGGATGAGCTTGGTCGCTGCTACCAGTTGAATGTTGATGGTGACGCCCACCATGCCAAGCATGGGTTGAGATTCCATAGTAAGCCTCTGTATGAGGTTGCCCATACCCTGTGCTGCCACTATGGCAATGTAGGTGGATATGATGATTTTGACCGATTCGTGTTTTCCAATAATGAAACTGTACGTAACTACTACTGCAAAGAACACGATAACGAACAGGTCCCAACTGAGGGTAAGATTCATAGAGAAAAGGGAGGGTTGTTCATTATGGTACTGATGTTTGGAGGATTCTGCCAGTCTCGGTAGCTTCACTAGCGTTCTTAGCGTGCTAGCGTCATTAGCTTCATCAGCTTCTGTCCTTTGCTATTGTTCCTTCCATCCTTTCTTCTGAGTGTTTAACGCAATGGAAGGTTCTAAGGAAGCAAGAAAAAAACAGATGCTCATCTCGCTAATACTGCTAATCCCGCTAAAATCCCAGAGTCATGCGCCATGGTTTTCTCCTCATCGCCAAACCCGTGGGGCCCACCAGCCACGATATTGTTTCGCAGGTGCGCCGTACACTCGGTGAAAAAAAGATCGGGCATCTCGGCACACTGGATCCGGCAGCATCGGGATTGTTGGTCCTTGCAGTGGGTGCAAAGGCACTGAAAGTAGTGGAATTTTTTGGCGATCTGCACAAGGAGTACTGCGTCGGTGTCCGCTTTGGTACAGTGAGCACAACATACGACCGCGAAGGCGTACTGGAAGAAATCACACCCAAGCCCGGGTGGAATATCCCCAAACTGGAAGACGTTCGCCGCATGATTGCCGAACGGTTCATCGGAAAAATTTCCCAGGTTCCCCCTTCCTATAGTGCTGTTCAGGTAGGAGGCGAGCGTGCGTATCGAAAAATGCGACAGGGAAAGGGCGTACATCTCCCGGCACGCACCGTGCAGATAGATGCCTGCACCATTACTTCCTATACGTATCCTGATCTCACCTTACAGGTGGCCTGCGGTTC
>PFDR01000018.1:7949-8204 GCA_002772545.1 Candidatus Peregrinibacteria bacterium CG10_big_fil_rev_8_21_14_0_10_49_10
AAGCCATGGAGACATTTGATAGCGTGGAGCTCACGGAAGAAGAAGCTGTGAATGTACGCCATGGTCGTAACATCAAGCGCCAGGTCAAACCCGATACGTTCGGGTGGTTCGATGGCGCTCCGCTCGCAGTGCTTGTTCCTGCCAAAGACGGTACGCGCATGGCACATGCGCGAAAGGTGCTGTAATAGGAATCGGGACTAAGGATTTGAGTGCTATGGAACATTTTTTCATTCCTACGAATCCCTGATCCTCTAT
>PFDR01000018.1:8250-8462 GCA_002772545.1 Candidatus Peregrinibacteria bacterium CG10_big_fil_rev_8_21_14_0_10_49_10
AATTCTGTACAATTTCTTTCGCGGGTCAGCCCTTCGACAGGCTCAGGGCGAGTAGCATACGACATAGAGCAGCTCCGCACTTGATGCGGGGTTGGCCGCGGGTTCTGTCCCTCTGTTCTTTCTTCCAGCATCCTTTCCATGGGTCAGTAGCTCAGTGGTAGAGCAGGAGACTCTTAATCTCTTGGCCGTGGGTTCGATCCCCACCTGACCCA
>PFDR01000078.1 GCA_002772545.1 Candidatus Peregrinibacteria bacterium CG10_big_fil_rev_8_21_14_0_10_49_10
TTCCGCCTTTGGAGGAAGGGGGTTTGGGGGATGGAGGTCATTCTCTGTTTCAGACTAGGGAACACAACGTTTCTAAATAACATACATTCTGCTATAATAAAATGATTCATGCTACTTTGCCATGACTGACCCTCAAAACGAACAGACAGAGAAGAGTGACCAATCCATGCCTACGGGTGAGGAGGTGCACGATGCTCTTATGGCGCCTATAGAGGAAGACTTAACAACGGGGAATGTCATGAGGCTACATGAAAAGTATGCGAACGAAACCCCGGAACAAACCAAAGAACGTGCCGGGCGTTACAAAAAAGCATTGGAGAAGTATGACAGCGCATTTGAGCAGTGGGTACAGGGGGTGGATAGAAAGGTGGATGCGTACAAAACAGCTGTGTTTGCCAGGGCAGAAATGCAGAGTGGACAGAAGGACAGAGAAGAGATTGATCGCCTGAATTCTCAACTTTCACAATCCGATGCACAGTGAGACACAATGCATTTCAATTTCGGCAGAATAAGGAAAGCAGGTTGCTCTTTGTCACTCCACCCGGTGAAGGACCACACGAAGGTCTGAATGATGTGGTTGAACACATTCGCTTTGCTGACCAAGGTAATAGAGTTGAAAAGAGTGAAGGTGCACAACAAGACGAAATAGAGGCTGCTACAAGTCATATCTACAATCTTCCGAAAATGGCGGAGTTCGCAGCCAGTTTTGAAAAACAGGCATCAACAGAAGAAGTGAATGCCACCGCACAGGAAGTAACAGAGGTACAGGTTGCAAACGCTGATGATGTTCTGGCTCGCACAAAACAGAAAATGCAAAGTATTACGATAAACGGTGTGACTGTTTCCGGAACATCAAAGGAGATAGCTCAGCTGATTCATTCTATAAGTGAGATGAACGCCTAAGATTGGCTTCGGTTTCACGTATAAAAGTCCTGAGATTTTTGTGTAAAAAAGGTTTGCATGTGAGATTCGTATGTTACACTCCACAGGCTTTTGTCTATTTCCCATTTTTCTCATGTTTGATAACGAAGACGGTCTTGATGCAGCACCTGAATCTGCAGATATGCCAAGTGATGCTGCTGATGAGTCCACCGATGACAGCACAGATGTTCCTGCCGAAGAAGCAGAGAGCACAGATGCTGCACCTGAAGGAGAAGGCGATATGTAATTCTCTCTTCTAAGAAAAAAGCGGTCGGTGAATAACCGGCCGTTTTTTAAAAGTTCCCCGATGCACATGTGCATCGGGGAGAAAACGGGGAGAGTAGGTGACGATCCTACGACCTGGAAAAAGATCCAGTCCCTTACCACTAGGGTACCTCCCCACTTCATCACAAAAGATGAAGTGCAAAATCCTACTCTGAAAGGGAGACGCGTCAAAGAGAAATATTCAGTTTTCTCCTCTTCTTAGAGGCTTGCAGCGAAGCGGAATGAAACGGGTATAGAAGGGAGAAGTCAGTATAAGCGTCGTTCTAGATACAGAGGAGTCGATTTAAAATCGTGGTTTACATAA
>PFDR01000097.1 GCA_002772545.1 Candidatus Peregrinibacteria bacterium CG10_big_fil_rev_8_21_14_0_10_49_10
TCGCCTCCCTTTCCTCTGGCTCGGATTAGGACTCATGCCACTCGTAGCAGTCGGTATTGTCCTAGGAAAAGGTGGATTTAGTGCACATATCTGGAAAATCTGGGAATGGTTCCTTGCCGCAGCATTCATGCCGGCAGCTATTGGTCTGCCACTCACAGCAGGGTTCGCCCTCATGCAGGCAGCATCCAGTCTCCCCGGCCCTGATCTCCCGCTCCCCGGTGTCTGGCAACAACTTGCCGGTAGTCTGGCAAACAACATCACCGAATTTGTGATCATCATTTTTTCAATTATCATCATGTGGATGGGAGTATTCATGGGAATTAAGATGTTCGACTTTACAAATGGTATGGTCAGTTCGGTGGGAAGCTACTTTAACAAACTTGGGAAAGGGTCAGCACTGGCAGGTGGCATATATATGGCCAAAAAAATACCTCTTGCTGCTGGCTGGATACCGGCAATAAGTACTAAAAAACCTAAAAAACCCCTACCACCATCAGCAGCAGACACTGCAAGACCAACCGCAACAGGTGGAAGAGGTGGTGGCGGAGCACGTGCCACAACTGGCCTGAAACCTGATAAGAAAACAGCAGCAGATCATTCTGCAGCACTAACAGAAAGAAAAGAGAAATTCCTGACAGAGACGGCAGTTCTGAAACCAGACAGTGAAGAGTCACAGAAACAAGGATCTGTCTTGCAAGAAGAGAAAAAAGAAGAAAAAGCAGATACGGCACAACTTGCTGCAACACCTAAGTCAGAAGAAGGTAAGAAGAAAGCTCCTGATGCAAAATCAACCGAGACTGGTGCAGTTCCAGGTGCCGCAGCACAAGCTGCACCGCCTTCAAAAGAAGAGGAGGAAAAATCTAAAAATATCGATGACCAGGTGGAAGATACTCGTTCCGGATTTATGAAAACTCTTGGCGGACTATGGAGTAAAATCAAAGACGTAGTCAAAGATGACAAACCAACTACACAGGGAAACCTTCTATTTGGTGCCACAAAAGCCATTCTGAAAGGACCTGATGCATTACTGGGAGGATCATTGAAAGTATTGAGAGGAGAAGAGAAATCATTGGGACAAGCATTGAAACGCAGTTACCAAGGACATGTCGCCGACAAAGACGCCAAGACAATGCAAAAACACCTGCAAGATAACCCACAGGAACTCGGTGTCGTCCAAACTGCATTAGCAAAAGTAAATAGTGCAGATTCATCCGAAAAGAAAGAAGAGGCACTTGATCACTTGTCTTTCGTTATGGAGCAACTTGCACGAAAATTGAGTCTCAGTGATGTAAATACCAGCAGACAAGGACTGCCTCAACTCTTGGGTGCCATTCAAAAAACAGCAAAGGAAACACACTCACGCTACGATTTTCTGGGGCCAAATACAGGCACAGGCGCATCACTAGAAGGCAAGCTCCACGACCATGTAGAATCTGTGAAAGGCTCCGAAAAAAAGAAGATCGATGATGGTGGAGGAAAAGGCAGTGAAGAAAAAAAATAAAACCCCTCACCCTAACCCTCTCCCTCATATAAAGGAAACACCTCCTGAATCTGTTTCATGGAGTGTAGTGTGAACGAAGAAGAAGAGACGACTCCCTC
>PFDR01000096.1 GCA_002772545.1 Candidatus Peregrinibacteria bacterium CG10_big_fil_rev_8_21_14_0_10_49_10
AAGTAAATATTCACCAAACACTGTAGGTTTGCGGCTTCTACTAAACAGAAATCACGAATTGCTGGTGGCAGTTTCTATACATTCCCCATTCGTAATATGGAGAAAGCGCAGGAGACTATGCCCCCGGAGAAGAATTCAGACTCTCGCGCATCTCTATCTATAACGTGGTGAAGAAGTATGCGCTTCTTGCGGGAGTGGTCTCCGATCCTTCTCCGCACACACTGCGGCACTCCTTCGCGACGGATCTTCTCAGGAATGGAGCGGATCTGCGGTCTGTGCAGGAGCTTTTAGGGCATGCGGATTTATCAACCACTCGATATACGCATGTTACAAATCCGCAGCTGAAAGAGGTGCATGAGAAATATCACGGTAAGTAGGCGCATGCCTGCCCGGCGTAGTCCGCCGTCGGCGGACGAAGTCGAGAGAAGTATCATGGGAAGTATATTTCTATTTTTGGATCAGACCGGATTCCGTTGAAGATATGTATTTATTACCCTCACATTCAAATATGATATGCTAATTTTCTTCTCCGTTCGTGACATTGTCAATACTTTGTATAGTAATTGTATTGTTTTTATGCTACACTGTAGCTACAATCATTATACAATACTTCCCTCTTTCTACCATGCCAGCGACTATCCAGGTCCGTACCGATGCCAAGCTAAAGAAGGATGCACAGAAGGTTCTTGAAGAAATGGGGCTCGACTTAAGCAGTGCCATTAATGTGTACCTCAGGCAGATTGTGTTTACTGGCAGTATCCCGTTCCCGCTGCGTACTGTGAATGGCTTTACGCCGGAGCAGGAGGACCAGGTATTGCGTGAGGCTGATGAGGCAGTGCGGAAGGGGAAGAGATATTCCTCTGCTGCAGAGATGCATCGTGATATTCTGGCCGAGTGAGAACGGAGAAAAAGTACGCACTTGTGTATACGCGGCAGTACAGACGCGACTACCGGCGGCTTGCACGCTCAGGCCGTTACAATATGAAGAAACTCGATGATGTTCTCACATTGTTGCAGAATGGGAGAGCGTTACCGGCGCGTCTGTGCAACCATCAGTTGAAGGGGGAACTGCACCGTTGCGAGGAGTGTCATATTGAAGGTGACTGGTTGCTTATTTATGAACGGAGGGATGGCGTTTGTGTCTTGATTGCACAGCGGACGGGAACGCATTCAGATCTTTTCGATGCATAGGAACGCCCTATTTTCACAATGGAGCGGATCTCCGGTCTGTGCAGGAGTTACTGGGGCATGCTGACTTGAGTACGACGCAGATATATATGCATGTGACAAATCCCCAATTAAAGGAAGTACATGAAAAATATCATGGCAAGTAATACGCATGCGTGCCCGGCGAAGCGTAGCGAAGTCGGGTGACCAATCCTCAGTTAAAGGAAGTGCATGAGAAGTTTCATGGAAAGTAGTGTATTTTGCTTGATGCAGCCAAGAGGCGAAATCTGGAGAAGTT